>RGUK01000103.1 GCA_010027825.1 bacterium | reverse complement strand
GGTGCCTTCTTTCGGCCTGCGCACGCTGCCAGGCCTCAGCACGCAAGGAGAACCAAAGATGGTTCTGAGTGAGTTGTTGGCGACTCTCTGCGCCGAAGGCCTGACGGCCAAGGCTCATGTGATTCACCACGGAATCCATGCGGGATACCTGCCCAAGCCCGAGAGGGATGGCAGTGGCCGCTTTCGGTTCAGCCCTACCGACGTGAAGGCCTGCCGAGCGTACCTGAGCAACCTGCCCAAGCCTGGCCGCAAGAAGGCCACCGCCTCGGTCTGAGGAGAGAACCATGGTTCTGAATGTCAGTGATGACGTTGTACGGGTTGAGCCTGAGAACGTGCCTGAGGTTCTCAGACAGGCCGACCGGTGGTGTGTCTGGCGGCGCGAGCCGACCAAGAGCGGCAAGATGACCAAGAAGCCAATGCAGGCCGGCCGGCCGCACGCTGGCATGAGCAAGACAACGCCAAGCCAGTGGCGTCCCTTCACCACTGCGGTGGAAGCGTATGAGAAGCATGAGCAGATTGACGGCATCGGCTTCGTGACCGGTGGCGGCTTCGTGGCCCTCGACTTCGACGAGTGTTGTGATGACGTGACCAGGGAGCTGAAGCCCGAGGTGGCCGAGAAGCTGCGCCGCCTCAACACCTACGCCGAGTATTCACCGAGCGGCCGGGGCGTGCGGGCGTTCCTCCTCGGCACGCTGCCGGCCGAGAACGTGACGAGCAAGGCCGCAGGGTATGAGCTGTATGGCGAGGGGGCATACGTGACTGTGACCGGCTTCCGAGTACCAGGCACTCCCGACGCAGTGGCCGAGGGTGGTGAGCTGCTCGAGGAGCTGTATGCCGAAGCCAAGGCCAAGCAGGCCAAGAAGGCCACCAAGCCGGCGGCCGGCGGTTCAGTCTCAACAAGCACGCCTCAGTCTCACCGCCTGCGGGGCGATGAGGCGGCCGGCCGACTCACGACTCCTTCGGAAAACGGCCATCGTGACGTGCTCGCTCTGGCTGAGGCCTCGGCCAGTGGTGACGCAGTGAAGGCTCTCATGGCCGGCCGGTGGGAGAGCGACTATCCGACGCAGAGCGAGGCCGAGTTTGCCCTGGCCAACTACCTGGCGTTTTTCGCTGGCCCTGGTGGTGAGGCCGAGGTGGAGCGGCTCATGCTCACCAGCGGCTTGGCGAGGGAGAAGTTCAGCGAGGGGCGCGGTGACGGCCGCACGTACCTGAGCATCACAGTGGCCAAGGCCTACGCCGACAAGACCGAGTTCTATTCCCCGAGGGTGACCACTGCGGGGAGGAAGGCGGCTGAGCTGCTCCTGCCCAACGGCATGGCAGGCACGGGGCCGGCCGCCCTCAATGACTCCTCAACGCTCACCGACGTGGGGCTGGCCCGCCGCCTGGTGCTCGAGGCCAACGGCACGCTCAGGTACGTGAAGGAGTGGCGTTCCTGGCTGGCATGGGACGGCAAGCGGTGGCTGCACGATGACGGCCTCGCCGCAGCTCACGTCGCCAAGCAGGTGAGCGACCGGCTCTGGCAAGAGGTTGCCGATCTGAGCAGCGAGCGGCGCGGCCAGGTGCTCGCCTTCGTGAAGGCCTCCTCCTCTGCCCGTGGCATTGAGGCGGCCGTGAAGCTGGCCCGTAGTGAGCCTGGCGTTGTCGTGAACGCCGACGAGCTGAACCGCCAGCCGTTCCTCCTCAACGTGGCCAACGGCACGCTCAACCTAGAGACTGCCGAGCTGCGGCCCCACTCGCCGGCCGACCTGCTCACCCATATGGCGAGCGTGACGTTTGACCCCTCGGCCTCCTTCCCGACGTGGCGGAAGTTCGTGGCCGACGTGACCAACGGCGACAAGGAGCTGGCCGCCTTCCTTCAACGCTCCTGCGGCCTGGCGTTGTCTGGTGACGTGAGCGAGCAGGTTCTGTGGCTGCACTACGGCGAGGGACGCAACGGCAAGAGCACGCTGTTGAACGTGCTCACCGAGCTGCTCGGCACGTATGCCGGGCCGGCCCCCATGGAGCTGCTCTTGGTGAAGGGCCGCGCCGGCCGGGAGGTTGAAACGCAGTTCGCCTCGCTCGCCGGGAAACGCCTGGTGACCACTGTTGAGGCTGACTCAGGAGTGAGGTTCAGCGAGGCCACCGTGAAGCTGCTCACCGGTGGCGATACCGTCCTGGCCCGCCGGCTGTATGAGGACGCCTGGCCCGTGCGGCCGAGCTGGAAGCTGCACGTAGCGGCGAACCACAAGCCACTGGTGAGAGGTACCGATGAGGGTATCTGGCGGCGGCTCATGCTCACGCCCTGGCTGCGCCGCTTTGAAGGCCAGGCCGATGACAAGGGCTTGAAGGCCAAGCTCCTGGCCGAGCTGCCCGGCATCCTGAACTGGTGCCTCGCCGGCTTCGTGCAGTGGCGCGGCCAAGGCCTCACGCCTCCTGAGAAAGTCTTGGCTGCCACCAAGGAGTACCGAGGGGAGAACGACGTGCTCGGCAACTGGATGGAGGAAGCCTGCGTCAAGGAGCCACACGCAGTGGCCGAGGCCGCCGCCCTCTACCGTGCCTTCAAGGCATGGAGCGAGGATCGGGGCGAGCATCCGATGTCGGCCACTGCCTTCGGGAGGCGGCTTGAGCAGTTGGGGTACGCCAGCGAGCGACCCTCCTCAGGCCAGTGGCGGTTCCGCACCATCCGGCGCGGCATCGGACTCCTCGACCTGCGGCGCGACGGGGAGCTGGCATGAGCGACAGCCTCGAGCAACTGGAGGCAGAGTCGCGCCGCCAGACCGACGCCCTGGTGGCCCTCATGGCAGGCATGGAGGAGCAGCAGCAGGCCGCCCTCCTGCGTCTGGCTGAGCAGTCTCACAAGGCAGCTCAGTGGCTGCACGCCTATCTGAGCGAGCGGCAACAAAGTTGACCTGGCGGCCAGTGGCAGGCAGGTTCTCCGAGGCTGTCTCGCCGGCCTTGGGACGTGATCCATCCCACTGTTGTGCCTCGTGAAGGGAGCCAACGGAGGCAGACTCAGGCCTCACGAGTGTGCACAGTGTGCACAGTGTGCAGCTCCTGCCAGGACTTTTCCTTAGGGGCTTCTATGTAAAATTCTCAACCAAGTGTGAACACTATGCACACTGTGCACAAAAGTAGGGTTTCTTCCGAGGAAAACGCATTGTCAAAATGGGCAATCTTTTCCCTCTCCTCCTCCGCAGTGGCCGTGCCTGGCAGGAGGGGTCCCCCGCCGCCGGCCGGCCGGCCGTGCTGGGCCGCGAAAACCGCCGGCCGCCACTGACTTTCTTTGGGGTCCTTCCCGCGGTTTTCGGGCCGCTCCCCGGCTGCGAAAACCACCGACCGGCTGACTCTCTCCCCGCCGCTGGTTCGGGCGTGGACAAAAACTAGAACCACTGGTTCGGGTTTTTGTTCACACCACCCTGAGGCCTGCGTGAAGGTGGCATTGTGCGGGGCGTGACGTGAGCGACGGTTTCTCCTTCAAGACCCCCTCCGCAGTGGCCGACGCAGGCCGCCGCCTCGGCGTGCCGAAAGTACGTCATGGAGGAGCACGCCATGGCACTGTGGAACACCACCGACAAGCCCAAGCAGGTTGCAGACGACGCCGCACGCCGTGCCCGCCTGGCCGAGCTGACGGCCACCGCCAAGCGCGGTCTGGCCGCATTTGCCGAGACAGGCACGGCCCTGGCTGCAATCCAAGCTGAGGAGCTGTGGCGGCTCACGGCGTCGACGTGGGACGCCTGGTGCTCCTCTGAGCTGGGCCTGACTGAGCGGCGCGTTGGTCAGCTCATTGAGGCGGCCAAGACGTGTGCCTCCCTGAGGGACACTGGCAAGATCCCCCGCAGCGAGCGAGTGGCCCGTGAGCTGAGCGGCCTGCCCGCAGAGCAGCAGGTTGACGCCTGGCAGGAGGCAGTGACCACTGCAGGCGGTGGTGACCCTACTGCCGAGCAGGTTGCCAAGGCGGCGCGCAAGAGGAAGCCCAAGAAGGCAAGGAGAGCACCAGTGGCCAAGGTGACGAACTTCCGAGTACCTGGCGCGGCCATCCGGGTGACGCCCCGCAAGAGCGGCTTCGTGAGCTACGTGGCGGCCCTGGAGCACGCCCTTGAGTTGGCGAGGAAGGCCGAGCAGGAGGCCGCCAAGGGCGGCCTGAGAGTGGCGTGAGCCTGCCACCCCGTACGCCCCTGGTGGCCGACCTGCTCAACCACGTAGGACCAGACGTGTTGAGCTGCACGCCCGCAGCGGAATAGCGTGGCGTTTTTCTTGGGGTACGGCCTATCCCCCTCTGGGCCTCCAGGCCCAACGAGCAAGGACCAGACGTACCGAGCAACGTGCGCCGCCGCAGGTTTTCGTACCCCCCCCCTCCCTGGCCGGCCGGGGCTTGGTGACCACTGGCTGAACGCCAGGAAGAAACCTCGGTCGTTTGCTCCTCGGATGGATGGCCGTTTCTGAGAATCGGCTGCGGTGGAGGGTGGGCCTCGCCTCAACGTAGGTTCCCCCGCCGGGCCGGCCGCCAGGCACCAACCGCAAGCCCCCGAGGACACACACTGTGTTACGCCGCAGTGGCGGTGGTGGTGGGGCGTGAGCCGTTCCTGAGCTGGCCGCCTCGGCCGACCGTCCGCCCTGGCCGTGAACGCCTGCCTCTATTTGGGGAATTCGCTCCTGCCGGCCGCCTCGACCTGCCGAAATACCCTGCGTTCAATTACTCTTGACGGACATTGAGAGTTGTTGTACGATGACTGCACAACAAACAAGGGAGGCCAGAACCATGAGCAGCACGACCAAGAAGGCACTGGTGAGCTACCTGCGGGTGAGCACCAAGAAGCAGGGGGCAAGCGGCCTCGGCCTCGAGGCTCAACGAGCGGCGGTGGCCGAGTACGCCAAGCGTGAAGGCCTGCGGGTGGTGGCCGAGTACGTTGAGGTTGAGAGCGGCAAGAAGGCGGCGCGGCCCGAGCTGGTGAAGGCACTGAACCACTGCCGAGCTGCCAAGGCCTGCCTGGTGGTGGCCAAGCTTGACCGGCTCGCCAGGAACGTGGCGTTCCTCTCAGCCCTCATGGAGGCGGGCCTGGACTTCGTGGCCCTCGACAACGAGCACGCCAACAAGTTCACCCTGCACGTCCTGGCCGCAGTGGCCGAGCAGGAAGCCCTCGCCACCAGCGAGCGAACCAAGGCCGCCCTGGCCGCCGCCAAGCGGCGCGGCAAGCTGCTCGGCTCTGCCCGCCCTGGCCACTGGCGAGGTAAGGAGGAGAGGCGGCTGCTCGGCTCCCGGCGTGGCGTTCGACGTGCGGCTGAGCTGCGGACGCAGGCCGCCAAGCAGCACAACGGCATGGCAGTGGCCGAGGCTCTCAGGCTGCGCCGCAGTGGCGTGAGCTGGATGGACGTGGCGGCCGAGCTGAACCGCCTCGGCCTGGTGACCCGCAGGGGTAACCACTGGAGCAAGAGCAGCGTGTTCATGGCCGTGAAGGCGGCGGCCGGATGCCTCGCCACTACGGCCGGCCTCGAGCAGGCCGCCGACCTGGTTATGGGTGGCCTCGGTGGTGCGTTCGTCGCAGTGGAGGCTGCCCTGGTGTGACGCCGCGCCGCCCTCAGTAAAGAAGCTGAGGGGGCAGACCATTCAAGTGACCACACCCCATTTGGTAGATTGAATGATGACGATAGAACGACCGTTGACTCAGCAGGTAGAAACGCTCTGCTAGTCAAAAAGAAACGCCTCGCTCTCCCGGCCAAGGAAAAAGCGAGGCGGTTCTGGTTCAGTGAGCAAGGAGCACGTATTGCCATGGTGGGCAAGCCGGCCTCGCACGTTTGTATCTGTACGTGCCCGTATGGGTGGCTGTCAACGCCTCCATATGAGGGTGCCTTCTTTCGGCCTGCGCACGCTGCCAGGCCTCAGCACGCAAGGAGAACCAAAGATGGTTCTGAGTGAGTTGTTGGCGACTCTCTGCGCCGAAGG
>RGUK01000102.1 GCA_010027825.1 bacterium | reverse complement strand
GTTATTTATCCAGATATGCCTGTTCATGTGAAACAACAGGCCTATGCCTCTGATGTTCTTTATGGAACAAATAATGAATTTGGTTTTGATTATCTTCGTGATAATATGGCTTACCAAAACTCAGATAAGGTCCAGAAACATTTAAATTTTGCGATTGTTGACGAAGTTGATTCGATTTTAATTGATGAGGCAAGAACCCCCTTAATCATTTCAGGTGCGGCAGAAGATAGCTCACAAATGTATCAAAATATCGATCGATTGATTTCATACTTATCTCCCCAAGACTCAGATTCGGAAACTGGTGATTTTACCGTTGATGAAAAACAAAAGCAGGTTCATTTAAACGATGCTGGTCATGAAAAAATTGAGCAACTGCTCACTCCAAGTGATTGGCAACTATGTTGGGGGCAGAGATCACTCTACCGTCATTCATGCGATTGGCAAAGTTGAAACCCTGCTCGCGGCTGACCAACAGCTGGCAAGCAAGCTGAAGGCAATCGAACAAGATATCATACAATCGTAAGTAAAATCTTCAGCTCAGCCTAAACCCCTGCTACCCTGGGGCAATCAGTACAAGAAATAACTTGCTGGCTATGAAGAGGAGAGCGGCATGATATCGTCACACGCGACCTTCACCCGAGGGCTGCTTACGCTAATGATTAGCATGCTTCTGCTGCCCGGTTGTGCCCGCCAGGAAGAGGCCCCACAAAACCCAGCTCACCACCCCCAGGAGTACGCCTCAACAAGCAACCACAGCCTACCACTCATGCCCCTCATCCACGATCCTGCTGTCAAACAACAAAAGCCGACAGGGCTCAAAAAACGAGAATCGTCGATCTACGATGCAAACAACCCTGCCGAACTCGATTTTGATGTGGAAAATCAAACCGGCAAAACAGTCTTTGTCACCTGCTTTAGCTACCAACGGCGACGCCCCTTTGATCGGTGGCACTGGGTCAAATCACCGGTATACGAGCTAGCCCCTTACCAAACCATTACCATTGACGTCGACACTATCCCAGATCCAAGCGACCGCAACTTCGTTTTTGGGTACTTGGCCGTTATGGATACCAAACAAGCCGCTGATGACTGTGTTATTGAACTGTTGTCTGACCAAAAGAAGCTAGACCTTGACCAACTAATCAACCTCAAGGGCAAAAAGGTCACGCTGACGGTAGAAAAGTACGGTTTTACCGGTGATCACATCGAGTATGATTTTGTTAGAAAGGACCATGGGACCAGTGAGGCCCCCTTGGAACTGGACTTTAATGTGGAAAACAAAACAGGCCGGACCGTCTTTGTTACGTGCTTTGTTTACCAAAAGAAAGCCAAGGGTAGCTGGGTCGGGGCTACGGAAGAAAAAGACGACATGACGCCTTGGCAATTTGCCAAAACCCCGGTCCTCAGGCTTGAGCCAAATCAAATAGGCACGATAGATGTGGGTTCGGTAGCCACTAGCCGAGATCGAAGCTACATGCGTGGCTATCTGGGCGTCTTTGACCTGGGAGAAGAAGCGCAGGCCTACAACACCACTTACGAGCTCTTACCAGCCAATAATAAAGTCAATCTGGGCCAGTTGACCAACCTGCTTAACAAAAAGGTCGTTCTGGAAGTGGAAAATTATGGTATCCTTGAGGACTACTTCAACTATGTAACCAAACCGGTCACCCGGATAAACTTTGAAACAGTCCACGGACAGAAATCACATGATCACCACGCCAAATGACGCTTACCATAAACCCGTCCTCATGCGCGAAGTGCTTGATGCCCTCCAGCCAGGCGACGGCAAGCTATTTTTAGACGTCACCTTTGGTGGCGGTGGGCATACACGCGCGCTTTTAGAAAGCAACCCTAACTGCAGAGTTATCGCGCTCGATTGGGACACGAAAGCTATTGACCTGAACGCCCCCCCGCTCAAGGAGCTTTTTGGGGAGCGCTTCACCATCTTGTGGGGGAACTTTTCTAATCTTTATAAAATTGTGAAGAAAGAGAAGATCGGACCCTTTGACGGAATCCTAGCAGATTTTGGCACCTCTCAGTTTCAAATTCACCAGCGGCCAGGCTTTTCATTCTCCAAGGACAGCCCACTGGACATGCGCATGTCTCCTGCCCACCAACTCACTACGGCAGCAGATATCATTGCCAACTATTCTGAAAAAGATCTTGCTGACCTGTTTTTCACCTATGGCGAAGAGCGGTCATCCAGACAAATTGCAAAAGCAATTGTGACAGCTCGCACTGAACGCACCATTAGGACAACTACGGACCTGGTGCAGGTAATCGAGAAGCTTTTCCCCGTGAAAGCATTCAAAGCAGCGCGCGGCATCCACCCCGCCACCAAGATTTTTCAAGCATTGCGCATCGCCGTCAATGACGAGTTGAATAACATTCAATCGTTTCTTTCTACAGCACTCGGACTGCTTAAGCCAGGTGGTCGCCTGGCATGCATTAGCTTCCATTCGCTTGAGGATCGAATCGTTAAACAATTTTTTTTAAAACACCAGGATAAGCTGGAAATACTTACCCCTAAGCCTGTTACCGCGCAAGATGACGAACTAGTTGCAAATGCATCATCGCGGTCTGCAAAACTACGTGTCGCACAGTACCTATAACGCTATCCTTTAACCTTCAGGATGGTCATGAAGTGGATTCTTGTTCTGCTGAGCGCACATTGGCTCATAAGCGGTCTGCACGCCATCGGAAACCGCGCACCGGCCACATCGTTCAAGGTAAACACCGGGGACATAGCACCCAAAGCAATAACCGAGCAAAAAATAGCAGATGCTGCCGTCACCACGCCTAAGATTGCTCCGGGTTCATTGGAACTGCTGCATTTCGATTCATCGATTGTGGACAGCACTGCCGCTCCCTCCACGCTTGCCCTTCGCGACCAACAAGGAAACATCGCCGCAAACGTGGTTACAGGGAACATTTTCAAGGGAAACGTCTTTGGCAACGTGGTCGGCAACGTCATGGGAAACGTAATGGGAAACCTTACCGGACATGTGATAGGCGATATCACGGGCACAGCTACCTTTGCATCCATGGCTCAGTTTGCCTACAGCGCAGGGAATATCGCTAACAATGCTAACAAGAACTTATACCTCGGGATCGACAACAATAACTCCCCCTCAGAAACAAATACCATTCGGATTGGCTCGTCTCTTACCCACACCGCCTGCATCATTGCTGGTATCTATGGATCGCCTTGTACAATCTCTTCGGTGGCAACCTTTATCAATCCTGGAGGTAAACTTGGCACCCTCCTCTCATCAAAAAAATACAAAAAAAACATAACGCCCCTGAAAGATGCCTCTAGCCTCCTTGAAAAACTCCACCCTGTACAATTTGAGTATCGCGATCAAGAGGGCACTCACTTTGGCCTGATTGCTGAAGAAGTCGCACACACATGCCCCCTAATGGCCGTTTATGGTCCGGACGGGACCCCCGAGAGCGTACACTATCACTTTCTGCCTGTTTTATTGCTAGAAGCATATCAAAAGCTTACTGAAACTATTGCAGACCAGGCAAAACGGATTCAATCCCTGGAACAGGTCCTGGAAGAAGCAAGCAAATCGCACCTTTCCTTGCAACCCCCATCCTGATCAGAAAACTGTTGCCCACTCCCCCGTCCAAGGCCTAGCCTGATAGGGTAGTAGTATAATTCTAAACGGGGTGGGACCTATTATGATGTTTATTGTTCGATTATACCTCTGTGCCTTACTGGCTTCTGGACTAAGTAGCATTTGCCTGGGAGCAAGCAGCGTACCGCTAGGGCAACAACTGGGCGCACTTGACCTGTACATGACCTATACCGGCGTTGCAACAGCGACCAGCGCAAGTACTGCATCTACCCTTGTTAAACGAGATAACAACAGCAGCTTTGCTGCAAACATTATCACCGCAAACACCTTCACCGGCACCGCGGGGGCTGCAGTCAATGCGCACTTTGCGATCACCGCCACCACAGCAACCTCGTGCACAGGAACAGCAGGAGCAGCACTCTATGCTCATCAGTTCACGGGTGCCCTAAACGGTGATGTAACGGGAACTCAAGGAATCACAACCGTAGCATCCATTGGCGGAAAAACAGCTGCTCAAGTCGCTAACGCTGTTTCATCCCTTGCTGCAGCAACAACAAACACTACCCCCAACACCTTGGTCATGCGCGATAGCAATGGTGACGTTTCTTACCGTGTAGTCAACGCAGGCATGGAGATCAACCTAACCAATACCGGGGGCATGCTTTATATTAACAACAGCCGAGCACTCCATGCACTGGGCGATACCAGCAACTCAAACATTTTTGTGGGTAGCTTGGCAGGTAACACAACGCTTACTAGCACCCGCAATACTGCCCTGGGCGCAACAGCTCTTCAAAGCAATCGCCTGGGATCTAATAACCTGGCGCTGGGTTATGGGGCAGGTAGCAACTTGGCATACGGAAATAACAATATTTACCTAGGACACCCCGGAATCTCCAGGGAGAGCTCTGTCATCCACCTAGGCACCAACCTAACCCATACCGCTTGCTTCATTGCGGGAATTAATGGAGTCAACGTGGGCAAAAGCAGCGTCACCGTTATGATTGACAATGCTGGACGGCTAGGGACCGTGATCTCTTCTGCACGCTTTAAAAAGGACATTGCTGCGCTTCCAGACAAGACACAAGCGCTCCTCGACCTGCGACCTGTCTCTTTCAAATATAAAGACGGCGACGACGCCATTCACTACGGATTGATTGCAGAAGAAGTAGAAACTGCCCTGCCTGAACTGGTAGTTCGTGATGCAGAAGGAAACGTACAAACCGTTGCCTATCACCTGCTCCCTATTTTCTTGCTGCAGGAATGCCAAAAGTTGCACAACTCTCTGGATGCATGCACAGCAATGCTGCTTGAACAAGACGCTATAATCGCTGAGCTGAAAAAAGCGATAACCCCTTGTTCCTAAGGAAACGCACATGACAAAGCTAAGCAAATCCACGCTCTTGGCTGTTATTTCGTGCTGCCTGCAAATGCACGCAGCAGATCTACACCCAATTAGCGATCAAGAAGCTGCCTTGTTATTAACAGCAGCAACCCTAGCACACGCCACTAATACGCACCTTCAGGAGTCGCTTAAACAAGCCCTAGATGCCCTCTACACAGGCATATGGCATGTGAACGAACAAACTCTGCATAGTGCGGTAGATGAAGCAAGGCAGCTGCTGAGTGAAACGTCTCCTCGCACCGAGAGGCGCACACCTGAGAAAAACATGTATCGAGTTCCGGTGGGGGGAACATGGGTATCCAACAAGGATGGCACCGCCTACTTCTATGGCTTTCTTAACGGCAACTTGCTTCTTGGCGACCCTGCTGTAGGACTCAGTGTCACCAGCGGTAGCAACAATACCAGCGTCGGTGCCTATGCCCTGGCAAGCATTGCCGAAGGTGATGACAATACCGCCCTGGGTTATGCGGCACTGGGCGGCAACATTGGTGGCGTCCAAAATACCGCGCTCGGCAGCAACGCCATGTATGAAGACAATAGCGGCGACCGCAACGTCGCTGTTGGCTACAACGCGCTGTACACCAACAGCACCGGCAACGACAACACCGCAATCGGTACAAACGCCGCCTACAGCAACATTAAAGGAAGCACGAACATTGCCATCGGCGCCAATGCCCTCTACAGCAACACCCAAGGAACCGACAACATCGCTCTTGGCGCTAACAGCTTGAAGAGCAGCACCACAGCAAACTTCAACACCGCAATCGGCGCCAATGCCCTTGCCAGCAATACTACCGGCCAGAGCAACGTCGGCATTGGACGACTCGCGCTGAATAAAAACACCCTTGCCTCCAACTGCATTGGCATTGGCTCGCAAGCCTTGCGTAACAACACCAATGGTGACAGCAACACCGCTATCGGCACCTCTGCCCTTTCATCTAACACCAC
>RGUK01000101.1 GCA_010027825.1 bacterium | reverse complement strand
CGGCTAACCTGATTGTGCCATACACAGCTGGACCAGTCAGCGTTGAGGACTTGCCACGCAAGACCCACCGTATCTTTCCCACCGAATTACAGACCAAGAAGTACGCCATGAACGGCTTTTTTACCAGCGCGTGCAAGCCTGTTAGTGATGTGCAAAGTTACCAGTCGTCTTTGGAAAAGAAGAATGATGAGGTTGAGGGTGTTAATGCTGGATTGTCGTCGGATGCACGTGGTCACGCAGGCTTGTGTGTTGTCCTTGAGCAACACCGCTACTGGGAAATTGATGAGAAGAAGGTTGGTTCTAAGGATGGTAAAAAGTTGATTGTTCCCGTTGTTGTGTGGGTTGACATGGAATCACGTTCAGTCAAACGGATGACGATTCGCTATAAGACCAACGAGCGTGGACAGCCTTTAGATAACCGCAATCCAGTTGAGTATTTTACTCACTACAAGTTTTTTGAGAACCCAGATGGATTTTATGGGTATGGCTATGGCCACATGCTGGCGCAGATTAACTCAGGCGTTAATGCTGCCCTGAGAAGTTCACTCGATGCGGCTACGTTGGCAAACGAAGGGAACATGGCTGGGTTTATGTCCCAGCGGATGAACCCACAGGACGATGCTGGTTCTGAGATTCGCTTGCAGATGGGTAAGTTTATTACGGTTCCGGACACGGTGGCTAACATTAAGGATGGCATTATGCAGATGTCGTTCCCCGGACCCAATCCTGCTTTGGCTGAAATTATGCAGTACCTTGACCAGCGCGGGCAACGATTAGGTAGTGTGACTGAGGCAAGCACTGGGCAGATTGATAAGATTAGGCAGTCCAATGCTTTAATGACTGAACTTGAGCAGGCTCTTGAGTTACCAAGCAATATTCATATGAGGATTGTGGATAGCCTGACCGAAGAGCTTGGCAAGGTTTACGAGTTAAATCGTTACTATATGTCAAACATGGAAGTGTTTGTTATAAATGATAAACCTGAAATTGTTACACGTGATGATTATTCTATTGAGGCTGCTGTTGCTCCTGTATTTGACCCCCGTATGTCAACGATGGCACAAAAGATTGCACGCGCTCAGACAGAACTTGATGCGGTTATGCGGAATCCGGTAACTGCCAATGACCCCAATGTTATGTTAAATGCCCAGCGCAGGTTTTTTGAAGCTATTGAAACTGATGAGATTGAAGAGTTGTTGCCTCAGCCTCCTCAGCCCGTAGAGCCTATGCGAATTGACGACCAGCGGGCAGAAAATGCTGTATTTTTGTCTCCCAAGGGGGCTACAATTGAGATTGGTGTGTTTGCCGACCAAGACCACGTACAGCACTTGGCAATCATAGACGAGTTTGCTAATAGCCAGTTCGTTCAAGAGCTGTCACCAGAGGCAGCACAAAAACTTGCCAAACACCGCCAAGAGCATATAGCATATCTGTATGAACAAGAATCAGGACTTGCAGGACAAGGACAACAAGCGCCAGCAGAAATTGGAGTTGGCGGCATGGGGCAACCAGAAGGAGGCCAAGTTGGCCCTCAGGCTATTGCGGAACAGATACCCGAAGCCTCAGCCATGGGAGCTGTCGCAGACATGGGAGCATCAGCATCGGGTGGCGGGGGAGCAGAAGGTGTTGGCGGACTTGGAGAGGTTGTTGACGGAGGGGGCGCTGTAGCATGATGACGATTGCGGACATGGCTGGTGCTGGCAGGTTTGGCGACACGATGCTTGCCCACGTTACCCCCGGTGATGTGGTCGTTCCCGCAGACGTTGTGGCTAGTAACCCCACGATTATTCAGCTGCTTGAAAATGAAATGGGGCCAGAAGCTGCGAGTCATATGGTTGGCAGCGGGTATGAAAGAATTAACCCAATTACAGGTCAGCCTGAGTTTTGGTTTAAAAAGATATTTAAGAAAGTTCTTCCAATTGCCGCAACAGTTGCAGGGTATGCTTTGGGGGGACCTGCTGGTGGCGCAGCAGGGAGTGCTTTGGGGACAAAACTTGCTGGAGGCTCAAACACACAGGCTCTTCTTGCGGCAGGAGGAAGTTATCTTGGTGGGAGATATCTTGGTAGTGGTTCAGGTGACGTTGCAGGAAACTTATCTCAGTATGGTGTCACCCGAAGCATTGCGGATTCGCTTGCTGGAACATCACTTGGAGGAATTAGCTACCCTGCGTTAACTGGTTCTTTAACTGGTATGGGGATTGGGGGCGCTGTAGGCGGCGCAGCAATAGCTCCTGAGGTTGCAAGTGGCTCTACTGCAATACCAAGTTTTGAAAATATTAATATATCTCGTCCGGGTGAAATGTCTTTGCCCGGAGGTATGGAATCTCTTGGTGGTTTGAGTGACCGTCAAAAGGCAACAAATCTTGCCACTCGTGGCGTTGAAGGTGGTGGTCTTTCCCCCACCGAAAGAGATTTTTATATCAATTTACAACAGCGCAGGCTGCAAGACGACCAAGGCAATTTAGCAGATATTTCAGAGTTGACGCCTATTGAACAAACATATTTCAAGCAGGGTCTTGGCTTGCAATTCCAGCCAAACACCCGTAGTATTTTGGAATCACTGGCGCGGAGAAACCAAAGTATCGGTGCTTAGTTAAGAATAAAATGGTGAGGTGAGTGTGGAATATAAACCTGTATTTGGCAGAATTCTTCTGGATGTGACAGAGGAATATATGAAAGAGTCTTTGATTATACCAACGTCGGCGGATGTTGTTGTGCCAGCAATCATTAAGAAATGTGGGGAAGCGGTGGAAGATTTTCTCTTTCCCGGTATGGCGGTAGCCGTGCGCCGTGTGGCTATTCACTCTATGGATAGATACCTTGAATTGTCGGACTTAAAGGATAAAAAGTTTTACGTATGTCAAGATGGAGATGTTCTTATGTATATGTCAGATGAAAATTATTTCCCTACGGGGAGCAAAATGTTGATTAAGCGCGATGTTGTTACTCAAATTAAGGGTATTCACACAGCTGGTAAACGCGAATTTAATACTGGCGTAATTGTTCGCTGTGGGGAGTTTACGGACAAGATGTTTAAGGAGGGGATGAGGGTTCACTGGTCCAAAAACGCAGGGATTAATATTCAGCCCGACGTTTTTGCAGTTATGTCGGGAAAAAAAGATAAGACCGATTTTGAGAATATGTTCATTTGTAACGACGAAGACGTTTTAGGGATATTTGAAGAAACTGTTGACGAAGTTAAAAACAATCAATAGCATACTTAAAATAAGGAGTGAGAGCAATGAGTGAGCAAGTCCAAGACGTGAAAGAAAAAGACAGTCAATCCAAGGAAGGCTTTACCCCAGATGGCAAGGTTGACAAGGACTTTGGTAAAGAACAAGTAGATTTTCCTGACAAGAAGATTGAGGATAGATTTAAGCGTATTTACCGCGACCTAAAGCTGTCAGATGAGCGCAATCGTATGTTGCAGTCTAAGCTGGAGGAGGTCCAAGGGGCCGCAAGCCAAATCCAGACTAAGTTAGAACAAAAAGAAAAAGAAGACGCTGTTTCAAGTATTAAGTCACAGATTCGCCAAGCTAAAGAAACTGGTGACGATGCTACAGTTGAGCGTCTTCAGGAGCAGTTGGCTGAGGTTCTGGTAGAAGTTAAATTGGCAAAAATGCAAAAGAAGCCTGAGCTAGAGAAGAAGGCAGAACAGCAAGTTGTACGTGAAACACAGGATGAGATTGGCAGGCTTACTTCTGATAGAGATGCTCGTATTATTCAGGCGTGGGCTACCGAGGAAGATGAGAATGGGGACCCTGTTCGCCCTTGGGCTTTGATTTCTTCTCACAAAAAAGCTGCTCAGGCGACAGAAATGCTCACCAAAATTCTAAAATCAGGTGAGTATGATGAACTTTCTATTGAAGAGAAGTTACAAATGATTGATGAGCAAATTTCTGGTAAGCCTAACAGCAAGGCTGCACCTGCGGTGATGAAGAACGAGAACGCAGTTAAGGGTGTTAAAAAAAGTTCTGATGCTCTAACTCCGGAAGAAGAGCGTGTTGCCATGCGCCTTTTTAGGGGAAAAACACCAGAAGAGGCAAAGAAGCTGTATCTTCAAGGTAAGAAGTTGACAGGTAAATAGAAATAAGGGAGTATGCAATTATGGGACGTCCAAAAAAAGGTTCTCCAATTGAAGTTTCAGCCGATAATCCTCGGATTGATGGGGCATTGACAGAAAGTTCTAGTAAAAAAGGTAATGCGCCGTGGCGCCCAGCTTCAAGTAATGCTGGTCTTTTAGATTTAGATACTACAAACTATTCATACAAGTTAGTTCGCGCAGATGCAGAGCGTGTGGCCCGCCACATTAATGAGGGTTGGGAGCTTGTGTCTGCTGAAAATGGCGAGAAGGCATACGTTGGTCAACCTAAGGTTGTTTCCGGCGTGCCGTTGGATACTGTGAGGGGTAACGCTGATAGCGTTTTAATGCGTATCTCTAAAGAGGGCGCCAAGTTGCGTGAGGAACACTTTGAGGGAGCAGCAGTTGCCCGCCTCAAGGGTGTTATGAAAAAAGCCAAAAGTGAGACAAGTTCCCAAACATTTGGGGACGCCTCCGTTAAAATCGGAGACAGAGAGATTAAACAAATTATTGATTAACGAAAGGATAATTCCATGACTATTGCCGTACAGGCAACTGCTTCTGGGTTCATTCCGGCTCGTGGTTTTCATAACAACATGGTTCGTTTATACCCTGTCAGCAACAGTGCATCAGAGGCCATTGGTCTTAACGATGCAGTGTATCTTGACAACGGTGTAGTCAAACCTGCTGTTGGTTTTGCAAGCTCCACGGACCTTCCCAGCAAGCCTCTTGTGGGGGTCGTAATTGGCCTTCGCAACTCTAACAACCGGCCTCTTACGTTCAACCAGCCTACCGGTGGTCCATCTTTGGGTCCAAGCACAACTGGTTTTGCGGAAGTTCTTGCTGACCCATTCATGACCTATGAAGTGCTTTACAGCGGAACGATTGCTGCAAGCAATGTAGGCGAAAACGTAGCTGTTCGTAATACAGGTGCAGCTGGTCCAGACGCAAACACCGGTATCTCTACGATGCAAGTTCAAGCTCTGGCTGGTGCGGATGCTGTTACTGCTCCGTTTAAAATTGTAAACCTTGCCGATACCGTTCTCACGGGTGGCGCTGGGACTAATGTGCTTGTGGAAGTTATCATCAACAACCACTTGTTCAAACCCGGCTCTCTCGGCGTGTAATAGGAGGATATAGAAATGACTATTACCACTGGAACCGCACCGGAGCTTTTGTGGCCCGGTCTTCTGCAACTGTTCGGCGATACCTATGCCCAATGGCCTGAAATCTACTCTAAGATTTCTGAAAAACGTGATACCGACAAATACTTTGATAAAATTCAAGGTTTGACCGGTTTTGGCGCCGCCGCTGTAAAAAACGAAGGTCAGAGCGTTGTTTATGACGACCTCTACCAAGGTTTTCAAAAGGAGGCTGTGCAGGTTATGTACGCCCTTGGTGCTAAAATCACCATGGAAATGATGCGCTTCGACCAGTACGACAAAATGAACAAGATTCCTGCGGGTCTTGCTCGTTCTTTCCGTCATACTCAAGAAATCATCGTGGCTGACCAATATAACCGTGCATTTACGACTGCTACGACTGGTGACGGTCTGAGCATTTGTAACACGGCTCACAAGTTGGTTGCTGGCGGTACTTTCCGTAACCGTCCTACGGTTGCTACTGACATTACCATGACTGCCCTTGAAGCTGCCTATACCGATATTAGCAACTTCAATGATGACCGTGGTCTGCCAATGATGGCTAAACCCAAGAAAATCGTGGTTAGCACCAGCGATGCTTTGGTTACGCGCAAAATCCTTGGCACTGCATATGCAGTCGGAAGCAACAACAATGACGTTAACGTGGTGTCTACCGACTACCAGAACGTCGAGTTGGTTGTGAACCCATACCTGACCGACACTGATGCT
>RGUK01000011.1 GCA_010027825.1 bacterium | reverse complement strand
CGCCGGAAACGTCGCTCGCTGGGCTGGCACACAGGTTCCGGGCAGCACAATGATGAACGCCGCCCGCACTGCGACCGCCGTGCCGATTGCTGCCGGCGCGACGTATGGTGCGTATCGCGCTACAGCACCTGTCGTGGATCCGTACATTAGCTCGGCGCAGCAATTCGGTTCGGGTGTTGGTGAAGCTGTTGCGGCAGTACCAATGGCCGCCGGCCGCGGTATTTACAATACAGGCGCCGCCGCCGCGCAAGGCATTCACGACACCGGCGCTGCAATTGGCAACGCCGCGGGAACAGCATATGGCGCGGCACGCAACGCTGTTGTAAACACAGCCAATGATGTGCGGCGTGGTGTAAATAACGCCGCGCAAGCTGCCGCGGCAGTTCCGCAAGCAATCGGCCAAGGCATTCACAACACCGGCGCAGCGATTGGCGACGCCGCGGGAACCGCATACGGTACGGCACGGAATGCGGTCGTAAATACAGCAAATGATGTGCGGCGCGGGGTAACCAACGCTGCCCAAACAGCGCGTTCGTATGTTCCAAATGTTCGTAATCCTTTTTACTACGAATAGCGAGGTCGGCAACACAACTTGAAAGCGAGTCGTTATGGCTGCCAAGCAACGGAATGCGCGAAGAGCCGAAAAAAAATCTAAGAAACGACAGGAACAACAAGAAAAAGCAAAAGCCCCGCTGACGCCCTGCGAAATTGAGTGGCGCACTGAAACACAGCGCCGTGCATGGAAGGCACTAAACGATAATGACATCACGTTCTTGCTGGGCTCCGCCGGCTCTGGCAAGACGTTTCTGGCAATGGCTTTTGCTATCAATGAGGTGCTGGCCCGACGTGCCGCCTCAATCGTGCTCACCCGGCCAATCGTAGACGCCGGCGAAAAGCTTGGCTATCTCCCCGGTTCGTTTGGCGAGAAAGTCAATCCGTACATGCAGCCGCTGTACGACACCATGGACGTGCTCTTGGGCAAGTTTGGCCCCAAACGCGAGTTTGTAAACAAAGCTATTGTGCTGGCGCCGTTATGTTATCTACGCGGCCGCACGTTCAATGATTCGATCTGCGTATTTGACGAGGCGCAGAACGCCACGTACACGCAGTTCAAGCTGTTTTTGTCGCGCTTCGGCCAGAACTCGAAGATCATTGTGACGGGCGATCCGCAGCAAACAGACTTGCCGATTTCGCCGCCGCCCATGAATGAAGTTGTTACGAAACTCAAGGGCATCGCCGGCATTGATATTGTGCAATTTGCCCACTCTGACGTCGTGCGTCATCCGCTTGTGGCAGCGATCTTAAAAAAGCTGTAGCGTGTTTGCGCGGGCTGTATTGCGCGGCGTGATACCGCGCGGTATAGTCGGCGGCATGAAAATTATTGACGTCGGTTGCGGCCCCGGTATCTATGTCGACGCCCTCCGAGCGGCTGGCTTTATCGTCGACGGTATCGATCCAGATCCACGCTCCCCGCACGACAAGTTCAGCGTGTTCGACCCGCAGTTCGACACATGCCGGGGTTACGACATCTGCTTGTGTTTAGAAGTTGCCGAGCACATTAACCCCGAACTGGCCGATCTGTTTGTGCAAAAGTTAGTGCAGACGGCGCCTACGATTATTTTTAGCGCAGCACAACCCGGCCAAGGCGGACATGGACATATTAACTGCCAACCGCGCGAATACTGGGCGCACAAGTTCGGCTGTCACAACTATGTGTATGACGAAGAGGCGACAATTCATCTAGTCAACTTTATGCGGGCTGGTTACCATATGGGCTGGTTTGTAAACAACGTGCAGATCTTTCGGCAGTACGGCGCGGTCTGCTACGAGCAAATCATTAAAGAAGAAACACCGCAGGCTGAACGGCTTGCGGCTTACCTGAAGGAGCAATCGTTATGACTCTGCTAGAATTTATCGAGAAGATGAACTCGGATTTGCGCAATGAGTGGACGCATTTGAAGTTTTATTTGTACCACGCCGGCGCTGTGACCGGCCTACACGCCGAAGAGTATCGCGAGTTTTTACACGAAGCGGCTAAGGGCGAGCTAGAGCATGTCTTACAATTCACGCATCGCTTGTTTGGTTTGAACTACGAGCTGCCCACTGCCGATGACCACAGTTTTCCGCGGTACACAAATATCAGCGATATCTTGGACCGCGCTATCCAGATGGAAACCGAGGTGGCTGACAACTACGCCAAACGTATTAACGAGCTTGACTCGTTGTCTGGCGCGCATCCCACCGTTGCCGCGTACCTCACGATCTTTTATGAAAACCAGCTCGAAGACAGCTACGAAGATTGCGAAAAGATGCGGCGGATTTTGATGACTTATAAGTCAACAGATACATACACGCGGGAGAGTTGCGGCATGGTAGCCGGAATGCGCTGCGAGCGGGTCACTCCCGCCCGTTCTGCGCCAGACCGGACGTGACGCCGCAAAACACCGGTTGTCCTCCCGGTGTTTGCACCACACTTGGTTAGCCGTGGTGCCGGATACTGGTTGCCGGGTTTCAAACGTTTCCAAGCGCCTCCTTCGCCCCAACGACACACGAGCACAAGCGGGACACGAGCGGTCCTGCTGCCAGTATTCAGCCCGCATTTATTACAACGATGCCAAACATCATTGATCCTTTGTTTTATCTTCGTATTGCCTGCCACGTTGCAACTAGGCAGGCTGATGATATTCACACGCAGAACGGCGCGGTGCTAGTGACCACGCGCGGCGATATTGTTTCCGCCGCGAACTGTTTGCCGGCCTCCGTTAAAAAGAACGATGACCGTCTGCAGCGCCCGTTGAAGTACGCCTACATCGAGCACGCCGAGCGTAATGTTATTTATCACGCGGCAAAACTGGGAATGCCGACAAAACACGCCACGCTGTACTGCCCGTGGTTTGCATGCGCCGATTGTGCGCGGGCAATTATCTGTGCCGGGATTACTGAAGTGATCGGGCTAGCTCATCCGCCGGCGCACGGCGCTTGGCAAGAGAGCTGCGACCGCGGCGACGAGATGTTTCGTGAGGCCGGTGTTGTGTATCGCCGACTGGAAGAAAAGCTGGGTATCTTTGTGTTACGCGACGGAAAAAAAATCGAAGTGTGAGCCTCTATATGCCTTGGGAACCGTGAGTAATTCAAACTGACGCAGATCAAACTGCTCTCGACGCGCAACTTATGCAACTGCACGACCCTGACGAAATCCGGGCGCGTTATTGGCATACAAACATGCGTATGCGGCGCGTTGTAATCTCTATTTTGTGGTTAATTGCAATCGCGCTTACATATACGGTAGTTTCGACTATCGCGCACAAATTGTTAAAATAGTTCCAGCCCGGTAATTAAAACACCGGCAGTCAAAAGGATTTGGCTGAAAACTCGCGCTGAACGGATTCAGTGTATGCGTAAACGCTGGTACTATTTGTACGTGATCTTGTATCCGTCGCTGGGGTATAAGTTTTATTACGGCTCGCGCGTCACCGACCGCTCGCCCGATGAAGATCACCAGTACTTTGGTTCTCCTGTCACTTTCGCGCATTACAACGATGCAGCACACGACGAGTATCAGGGCGACGCGCTTAAAGTTATCTTGAAGGCTGAATATCGCCGCGAGTCGAAAAAAGCAGCCAAAGAACTTTCAGATGCCGAAACGCTTTTGATTAAGTCAGCGCACGCCGATACCGAGCATCTGGGCCCGGAGTTGTGCCTGAATCGCAACGCAGCGGGGCGGTTTTTGCTTACGCCGGAGCAGCGCAAAATCGCCCAACAACGCTCGCACAACGGCGGCTCCGGTTTTGCTAACATGGACGCCAAGACTCGCCAAAAGTGGGCCAGCATTGGCGGCACTAAATCCGTCGAGATGAAAACAGGTGTGCACGCGATTCCTGAACAGCGGATGAAAGAACTGCGTGCTCGTGGTCGCAACGTCATCCGCGAGAAGTACGCCAAGACGTATAACTTCCTTAATCCTGACGGTGATTTAGTTATCATTCACAATCTCAAGGACTTCTGCCGCCATAACGGCCTGCGCGATTGCCATATGCGTAGCGTAAACGCGGGCCGCATCAAATCACACCGAGGATGGCGCAAGCCTGAAACATGTTGACACTGACATACTCTACAATTTTTCTCTGTGTTTTTTTCAGTTTTGCGTTTGGTTATGTTGTTGGCCGCGTAGATTTGCTGATTGTGCGGTTTGCCGTACCCGTAACGCGCGAACACGCGCCGATGTCGTTTGCCCCCGCGGCAAATACGTTGCGCGCAGCTATGACAGAAAAAGACAGCGCGACCGGCAAAACAAAGATCGAAATTGACACGGGGAAATATGTCGGGGAAATTAACACCGGCAATTTACAAAAAACGCAACAACTCGAACTTGGCAAAACAATTCAAACACAGGATGATATTAGTTTGTCTGTGTCCAAGCTCGCGCAATTGAAAGGAAAGTAATCATGGCCAAAGGTCTCGACGTTGGAACATCGTTTATCGTGCTGGCCCAAGACGCCGCCGCAAACTCTACAACCGACCCTCACGTGGTCGGCAACGTGCAGTACAAAGACTTTCGCGATGCTTTTTACGTCATCAAGCCGACGACACCCGTGGCCACAAAAATGATCGAAAAGGGCCTGCAGGGCAAGGTTTTCGTTAAAGACGCCGACGGAAGTTTTATCATTCTCGGCCAAGACGCCATCGAGAAGGCCGTCGAGCGCAATGACTCGGCTAAGCGCCCTATGTTTCGCGGCGTGGTTAGCCCGAAGGAAAAAGAAGCGAAACGCGTACTTGCGTTTATTCTCAAGGAAGTGGTCGGAACAGCGAGCCAGCCTAATGAAAAGCTGATCTTTTGCGTGCCGGCGCAGCCCGTCGATCAAGAAGACGACGATTTTGACGTCGCGTACCACGAAGACGTCGTGCGCACTGTGCTGGCGGAGCAGGGTTACGCCGCACGCGCTATTAACGAAGCCGAGGCGCTGTGCTACTCAGAGCTGGAACATGACGATTACACCGGCATCGGCCTGTCGTGGGGCGCCGGCATGGTGAACGTATGCGTGATGCTTAACGGCGAGCCAACAGTGCTGTTCTCGACGACGAAGTCCGGCGACTGGATCGATCGCATGACGGCCGTAGCAACAAACGAGCCGGATTCGGTCGTGCAAGCGGAAAAAGAGCACGGCACGTTTGTCATCGGCGAGGGCGGGGGCGACAACGCGATTCTTGCCGCCGTGAGCGTGTACTACGAGCGTCTGATCGACTATACAACGAAGCAGCTGGCTGCTGCGCTGCGCGACCACAAAGCGCTCCCAAAGTTCAAAGAGCCGATTTTGATATCTGTAGCCGGCGGCACAACGCGCGCAAAAGGCTTCGTCGAAATGTTCACCAAGAAGTTGGAAGAGAACGGCTTCCCTCTTCCTGTGAAAGAAGTTCGTCACGCTAAAGATCCGCTGCACGCTGTTGCGCGCGGATGTCTGATTGCCGCCAAGATTCTTTGACTCTTCTCGTGGACACACGTTGCAGTCACGAGTAGGATACGCCACATACAAACACGTGGCGGCTATTAACAAGTCAGGGAAGCAGGCATGGCGCGTAACACGCGGTTTGAAGGTATTTTAATTGCCAATCTTGGCAACACTGTTGGCCCGCAGCCTGAGAAAGAAAATCGGCTGGCATATCTTAAAGCCGCGCTAGACGCCGGCTGGCACGTGTGCGCAAACGTCGTGTTTTATCAGGGTAGTTTTTTATTGCCCTTTGACAGCGGATTTAATTCAGCCCCGCCCGGGTTTTTTTCCAAGCAGCGTGTCTGGTCGCGCTGCTTTGACTGCGAAACGCTCGACGCGCTGTGCAACGTGGGCGCGCACGCCCTTTTCGATAGCACCGCGCCTACGCTAACCAGCGCGCAATTTATTTGGACGCCCGCGCCGCACGAGTTGGCGCCGCGCTCGATCGCTTTTCTTCCTGAGACAGCTCCCGGCTGGATTGAGCAATTTGAACCAGCCGGGCTGTGCAGCAATGTTCCCGCGCTGTACATTTAGCGGCGCGCTCTTTGACAATTTGTCGCTGCGGTTTATTCGACGTTATCTTACGCCGGATAAAAAATGTTAAACTAGAGTTGTGTCAAAAGTTAGTCGTGGTGGTCGACTGGTTAGGCGTAGCTTCTAAGGCAGGGATGCCGCGGGGGTTACAGGTTCCGTGGTCAGATTTTGTCGGGCTCACGGGCGGAGGAGCAGCAAATGCCACACGGGACGAAATTATGTCCTTGAAAGTTGCTGCAGAATCGCGGCTTCGGCCGTGATAGGGCCTGCGGACAGGGGATCGCAGGGGCTTTTGACACATTTATAACACCAGTAATTACAGGCGGTTACAAATCATGGGCGACGAAACATTACATTCGTTGTCGGTGCTTTTAAGCGCTTTTGGCGCGGCTGCGTTTGCCGGGCTGGCAACGCTTTTGCGGTTTGCTAAGAAACTGTCTAAACTAGCTATCATCAGTGCGATGCTGAACGCCGGTTTTCTCGGCCTCGCCATCGCCCTGATTTGGTATCAAAACTATCGGAAAGCCGAAAACGTCTACGGCCTGATCGGCATTTGCGTGCTGGCGGGCATGGGCGGTTCCACTTTAACGGATCTGGCAATATCGTTATTGTCGGGTGCCGGTATCAAAGTAACCATTGTGCACGAACGTGACCGCGAACTGGAGCACGAGCATGACAATGACCGTCCGTAAACAATTAAGCGTAGTCGCATGGGGCGCTTCCGCCGTATTTTGCCTCTTGCTGCTGGTGTCCGCGTATGCGGCAGTTTCTCATCATGCGGTTGGAGGTATGACGAATCCAAGTATTAGCGCGACCCCGTGACATACCTTGCCTGATAGCACAATGGTAGTGCACGGCACTGTTAATGCTGGGGTTGTAGGTTCGAGTCCTACTCAGGCAGTTTGAAAGCGCGCTATGGACAGCCTCTCAGCACTCGATCCGATCGCTTGGGACCCGCAATACTTTCGCGAGCATCCTGCCTACGCCGCCGGCAACGCGCTCGGCTGGCTGTATCGTGGCGGCAACAAGCAGGCGGCCACAAGTTACCCGCTCGCCGGCCGGCTCTATCTCGCCAAGTCCGGCTGGCTTTTGTTATCTGTACCGAACGCCCTTGTCCGTGGTGTGTTCGACGCGCTGGTTGAGCCCGGAACCGAACTTCCGACGGCTGGCGTCTTCAACGTCCCAAACGTCGAAGCGCACATTGTAAATGCGCATATATCGGTGATGACGGCGGACGAGGTTGCGTCTATTGGCGCCGACAAAATTAACGAGCGCGGCCACATGTTTGGTTACACGCTCGGCGGGCTGAAAGAGATTGACGTCAAAAACGTCGACGGCGTCAGCAAAGTCTGGGCGATTCAGGTCAGCAGCCCGGCTTTATCGGCGCTTCGCAAGAGCTACGGCTTATCCGCGCTCCCGAACGACGATCATCCGTTCCACATCACGGTAGCCGCCCGCCGCAAGGGCATTCTTCTCGACAACGGCAAAGCCAAGGGTTACGAAACCCCTGCCGAAAGTGACGAAGGGCATCGGTTTAGTAACCCCATCAGTAGGGGAGAGCTGAAAGCCGCTAGCAACACTCCCGTACGGGATAATACGGCGGCCAAAAGTACAAATTTTTCCCGCTCGGGACAAAAAGACCTGTTAGCGGGCGGAAAAGGTGATAATTTACCCGATCGGGAATTTTCTGCTGACTCGTTAGCCGAAGGAGCTAAACATGAGCACGAACACACAAGAAACGATCAAGTATAGAGAAGGGTGCTCAGGATCCAATTGATTTTGATCAGTGGCACGGCAAAGCCTTTAAAATTGTGACAACACCGCCCGGTCAGATTCGCCGCGGGATGCAGCAACAATCAAAACCAAACGGCGGAACAACCCCCGTTGTTAATTCTTCAGCCCTGCCCGCGTCGCCGCCGATTTCAAATACGACCATCGGCGGCATCAAATCATCCGCCGCGCAGCCAGAAAAAAAGAAACCCAGCATTCTTGACGAGCTGCGTAGCGCGAAAACGCACTCCGACCGCCGCGAATACGACCGCAAGCATGAAATCTTGCGGCGATTAATCGCGCAATCGCCGCAGGACTGGCACGTTGATGATCCAAAGCCAAAGTACAAGGGTATCACCCATACGCCGACAAAGTTTCGGTTTCATGCTCCGCGCGGTGTCATCGGTTCGCAGGTCAAAGCGGCCGAGAACAGTGTGTATGCGCAGCAGTTTGGCAATTTATTAAATTTTCGCACACCGTTTGTGTTCGACCACAACAAACCCGTGTACGAAAATGTGGTTGATCATCTGTTAAAAGCCCCAGCTTTACGGCAACGATGTTTTCGACACAATCAAAAACTGGGGAAAGAACCATGGCTGACTCGCTACTCGACCGGCTGCGCGGGCTGCTCGGACGTAAAAAAGATCCCGTCACGCCGGAACCAAACACTCCACCTGCGCCCACGCCCCCGAAGCAGCCGGGCGCGATTGATTACCTCAAAGCGTGGCGACTGTTGAAAGACATTCCAATTCAGCAGCTTGGGCGCGTGATAAGCCTAAGCGCGGTTGTTGTTTTTTTTGCTATCAGTGGCGTATTAGCGTGGATTTTGGTGTTTGTTCGTTTTTTACTTGGTTTAAGCTGACGCGCTATGACTGCAACCGCGACTATTTACGAGTGGCAGGCTGTCCCGGAGCGTGTTTCAACGCTGCTTCCGGCGGCGTTTCAGCTTAAAACCGCTCACGAACACGCCGCGCTCGCCGCGGGCCTGCTGGCGACGACGGTCGCGACGTGGGAGCCAGACGTCGGTTTGGTCACGCTGTATGCGCCAGCGGAGACAAACAAAACAGCAAGCGCCGCGTACGCCGACGAGATGAAGCAAGCTGGTTATAACGTTGCAATTGTGACGCGCGGGCCGGCACAGCCAGATCCGGCAGAAGAGATCATCATTAAAGTCGGTTCGCTTGTACCCGGCCTGCCTACCGTGTGGAACACCGGCAACGCCATGCTCGGCGGCCCCACGCCGCTGTCGAACGGGCTGATGACCGGGTTGCTCGCCGGCGGCCTCGGATATGGCGCGGGCGCGCTGGCAGAGCAAGTTTTTCCAGCACGCTATCTGGAGCGCGGCAAACTGCGCCGCACGCTCGGCCTGATGGGCGCTCTGAGCGGTGTTGGCGTCGCCGGGTTGAATTCGTACGCCAATGCGCGCGCGCTCCGTACGAGCATGTTGCGCGGTCTTCTTACAAATAACAAAACACCGGTCGTCTACCCCTACGAAGCTAAGATGACCAAGAAGTCGTTTGCAGACGACCCGATGTTTGCTCCAACAGTGTCGGTGCCGCAGTTCAACAGCGCGGCGTGGCAGGATGTGAATATGGGAATGTACCGCGGGTTTCAAAACCATACGCCGCCGCAGTTTGCTGCCGCAGCCACCGGGCTAATGAGCGGTATCAGCACCAACATGCGCTCGCCTATTATTCGGCCAGTAGACGTAATTAACGGTATTGCGTCTGCCGGCGTCGGTTTGGCAACCGCGACGGTCGCCGGAAAAGCCTTATCAGCGCTCGCCGGTTTAACACCAGCGGGGCAGGCAAAGTTACAAGATATGGGGTTATGGGGCGGCATGATGCACGCCATCGTCCCCAGTATGTTTGGGCGTTAATCCGACTTGCGTTGAATTTTGTGGTTAGTACAATACGGGCACGTCTTTTTTCTAGGAGAAGTTATGGCTACGAAAAAAAGTGTTGAAACAGTTCGTGAAGAGCTGCGCGTTTTAAATGCCGCGGCTGACGATGTAAGCGGCGATTCTGGCAACTGGCTGACGCCTGAATTTTGGACTATGGCTGTCGGCGCGGTAACGAACCTGATTGCTGTTGCTGTGCTCGTTGGCTGGGTTGATCAGTCGCAGGCCGAAACGCTTACCAAGGCGATCACGGCTATTGTCGGCGCGACACAGATTGTCGTGCTGAACAGCGCGCTGATCTGGAAGTATCTGGCGGGTCGGACTGAGATCCGCGCTCAGATGATCGACGCGCGTTATCGCTACATGGAAGCGATCGCTGTCGAAAAAATGCGCGCTGAACGGGCGGCAAACTGATGACTACAGAAGAACTGCAGCGCCGTGTGAACGAGTCGCCTGCGCTGTCAGCCCTGAGAGACAAGCTCACGGACGAGCTTGTCGCTCAGGGTAATAACTCGTATCAGTTTGATCCTATCACCATCATCATGATCATTTCGATCATTGTGCAGGTGATCATTCATTGCCGAGAAAAGAACTCCGCGGACGCGATTCAGAACAGCATGCGCGAGTTACGTACGCTTCCGCCGCGCAAACTTATGCGACTGCGGCGCCGGCTGAACAACGTGTGGCGCGATCACTGCGAGAAAACAGGCGTAGAATACACGCGTGACAACCCTGTTGTTGGCGCTGTCTATACGCTGAGTGATACAATCGACGACGCAGCAGCCGCCGGGTTAATGGAGTTGGCTGCCGCGCAATAACCTTTGCAAGGACGCGCACTATGGCACGGAAGCCAACAAATCAAAAGAACGACTCGCATGTATTACCCGTTAGCGAGATCCTTCGCCGCCTCCACGTGCTGGGGTATTTCGGCGACAAAACGCTGGCGCAAGTCAAGAAAATCAAAGGCGCGGAACTCCAAAAGGCGATTCGCTCGTTTCAAGAATTCAATGGTTTGAATCCGACCGGAACTGTCGGACCAAAGACCGCGCATAGAATTAACCGGAAGCGCTGCGGCCTGCCTGACTTTAACATCACGGCGTCGGGCAGTGATCCTTGTAAATGGCCGATACCGAATATTTCGTACTACCACGAAATTCATCTGCCCGGGCTTACAACAGCGCAAGTATCAGAAGCGTATGACATCGCTTTTTCTCAGTGGGCTGAAGTGTGCGCTATTGATCCTGTGCGGGTTGATACGCACAAAAAAGCCAATATTTACGCGCGCTCTGGGGCCGGTAAGAAAAACGGTTTAGATAACAAAGGTGGTACGCTCGCGTGGAGCGAACTTCCGTGCGGCGTCGCAGAAAACGTGCAGCTCGATCAAATGTTTGACGAAGCGGAAGATTGGAGTTTTAACATGGCCGTGGCTGTTATTTGCCACGAACTAGGGCATGCGCTCGGTTTGCCGCATTTAAACGCCGGCAACCTCATGGCGCCCTACTACGACCCAAACGTAACAAAACCGCAAGAAGGCGACATTTCAGAAATCATTAAGCTGTACGGTAAACGTACAACGGCGTATCCTATCACAAAAGATGCTGGTATAAATATTGGCGGCACGTTGGTAATTAACGGCCGTCCGTATGTACTAGTACCGCAAGCGTGATAAAATAACGTTTCCTGCTTTAAACTGGAGAACACATGACTACGTTTCAATTAGTGAGTTTAGGTATTTTTGTTGCGGTGCTCCTCGCGACGTACCGAAAAGAAATTCTGGCAAAACTGCGCGGCGCTTCTTCCGTTGTGTCTGGTCCGGCTGTTCAAGAGTCGATCGCCGTTCCGCTGGTTAACGACATTCTTGCCGTGACCAAACTTCGCGACAAGCTGGCCGCCGAAGGTTGTGATAGCGGTGTAGACGCGTGCACGGCTCTGCTTCGCGTAATTGTTGAGTACGAACAACCGTCAAAAGGTGTTGTATGAAAAAGCTTGTTTGGGTCGCCGGATTAATTCTTTTGGTGTCGTTGGTTTTTCCGAACGGCCCAAAGCTGCCGAGTTTTAATGCGGCGGTAGTTCGTCCGGTCGTCGCTGACGCGCCGGTTGCCGCAGACATTGTCAAATTGCTTTCCGGCGCCACTGCCGCCGATCGCGCGCGTATTTATGACGTGTATACGTCATTAAAAACAGTGCTGCAACGACCCACGGCGCCTGATCGCATCACGACGACAGAGAAGTGGGAAGAGCTGCACGGTCATACGCTAGAGCTAGCGATTGATCAGGTGAATAAATACCCGGGCCTCGATGTTGCAATTGAAAACGTATTTAAAACTACAGTGGGGACAGACGACGTTCTGCCCGGTAACCCGGAAACGCTAAAAAAACTAGGAGAGGCGTGCGACATTGTCGCGAGTTCTGTCGTTGTCGCTAAATAACATGGGCGCCGCAACAGCTGCCGTTTTACTGTGCTTGGTGGTGTGGTTGTTGGTGGTAATGGCGCAATTTTTTGCGGCGCCATCGTCGCCAGTAGACGTAAGAGTTTTTCAAATTAGGAGTAATACAACAATGGCTGATATTTTGACGTATCGCGTTTTGGTTGGTCCGGTTGTTGACGCTGACGTAGTAACACGTGAGCTGTCGGTGTACGTAGACGGCAGCGACGTAGCGCGTGAGGTTCGCGCCTATGAGCCGTCGGCAACGGAGCTGGGTGACGTGCTAGTTGCGCAGGGCTCGTCGGTGGAACTGCGCGTTGTCGATATCGACGACGCCGGCAACCGCTCCGAACCGGCCGTGCTGGCGTTTGTTGCGGAAGACACGCTGCCGCCGGCGCAGCCGGGCACGCTCGGCGTGACGCTTGTGAGCGAAACCAAGGGCGAAGAACCGACCGCCTGATTTAAGCAGGAGAATACAATGGCCGACACTGAGCAATTTTTTGAAAACGTCTATGACGTTGTGGCAGCGTATGAAACGGGTTTTGTGGGGGCGTATGGCAACCCAGAAGCCGCCGAAGCGCTCCGCGATCAAATTAAAGCTGCTGGCGGCATACCAGACGGCGCCATGGCATGCTCGGCGTACGCACTGGAAGAGACAGGCAAGGGAAAGTTAAGTCTTCCTGTGTTAGAGATCTTGAAGCTCTACCCGGACTGCCTGCCGGGTGGAGCACAAGGTCGCGGCGATTGTGTGAGTTGGTCGAGCAGAAATTCGGCGCTCGGAACGCTGTGTTGCGAGATTACAAGCGGCCTGCCCGATCCGAACAGCGGCCGGCTTGAAGGCGCCCCGGAAGTAAGCGACACCGCGCGGCTCAACGGCGTGTTGTCAACCGAAGTAATTTACAACTGGCGCCGGCATGGCGGTGACGGTTGGAGCTGCGCCGAAGCAGCCAGTGTTATGTTAAACGACAGCGGCCTTTGGTTGCGGAAAAAGTATGACGAAATCGGTGTTGATTTTACGCAGTATTCGTCACGCAATGCCGGCATATACGGTTCAAAAACGCCGCCGGACTCGTGGCGCGCAATCGGTAAATTACATCTCGTGCAAACGATCACCGAGATCGAAGAGTACGAAGCGCTTCGTGATCTCCTCGCCAACGGTTATTGCGTAAGTAGCTGCGGGAGTGAGGGATTCTCATCCGAGCGTGATTTAAACGGCGTAAGTAAACGTAAAGGCTCGTGGGCCCACGCTATGGCCTATCTCGGCGTAGACGATCGCGACGATATTAAAAAACTTTATGGCGAGCCGTTAGTGTTAATTCAAAACAGCTGGGGTGCGTGGAATGGTGGAAGCCGCCGTGTTTTTGGGACTGTCGTTGATATTCCTGTTGGCGCTTTCTGGGCTCGATGGTCTGATATCAAAAATCGCTATATGGTGGCGGTCTCGGGCGTGAACGGCTGGCCTCCGAAAAAACTTCGCAGTTATGGCGCGCTCGGTCGGATCTAGTGAACTGGTAAACTTTAATAGGTGCGCACTATGATCGAATGGCTTTTAGCGCTACTGCCGGTGACTCATGCAGAACCGCCCAAAAAAGACTTTGTCGGGGTGGTCGCTACAGAGGCTGCTTATGCTTCTCTGCTTCCTGATACGCCGGTAGCCAAACCGATTGTCGACACCAAAGACTGCAAGCGCTGCAACGGCACCGGCAAGATTCCGACCGGTGACAGCAACCATCCTTGGACCGACTGCCCCGACTGCGAGCCTAATACGGGCGATACTGCCGGTGAAATGAAAAACACCGGCCCGCGACCCTCAATGCGGCTGCGGGCAAATCCGTTACCGCCTGTTAAAGCCGACTGCGACGAGGACGGCTGCCCAGTTCCTACAACAGCGTCCGGCACCAACGGTACGCTGCGGTCTGGTACGTCACGTAAATAAGGTGTGTAATGACCGCTGTTCACGGCTCAACAGGCAAATGCTATTCGTATCGCGGGCTTAAATTTTACGCACAAAACGGTTTCATCTGCCTGCACGACGAGCAAACTGGTGAGTTTTTTGTGCTCACCCGCAAAGAGTTTTTACAGCGGGCGCAGGCTATAAGCGACGAGGCCAAGCGTTTGCGGCATATAGCCGCTGAAAACCCCGGAAAAGCCGCGTGGTTATCTGCCGACCGCGCAGAACTACAGCAGGCCATTGAAAACATGGTCGCCGCGGCAAAAGAAGCAAAAGAACAGGGCGACCGCGACGACCCCGCCGTTGACGCGTGGTTCAGGCGACACCGTCCGGGCAGAAAGAGTAAGATATCTTTGGCCAGCGGCGCAAATTTTACATCTGCGTTGCCGGGTGCTTTACCGGTAGGAAAAGACACCGGAAGGCATGCCACGCCCGACTTTACTGTTGGCGCGCCAACCAAAAAACTTATTTTGCCCGGAGAGTTTTGACATGGATGTCAACGAAAAAGAAGCTTTTAAACTCGGGTTTCTTCGCCGCTGCGCCGAAGAGCATTTAACAGGTGCCGCGCTCGATCTGCGTGTCAAAGCAGCTGAAGTATTTGTAAAAAGCGCGGCGTTTCAGCTACCGTCTTTTTCAGATATTTCTTCGTCGGCCTCTGCGCTTGGAAATATCGCGTATACGCCGCTTATGCTCGCCACGATCGGCGGCGGGCTCGCCGGGCACGTCGCCGGCAAGATAACAGAGCCCGAAATCGACGAGGAAGATTTGAAAGCTCGCGAACTCGCCGCCGCCTACAAGGCGTACGCCGCCCGCGCTAAGACAAACAGGAAGTTACGTCTCTACCGACCAGAAAGGTGATTTGTGAGCCTGCGCAAATATCACGGCGAAATCGGCGGCCCCCAGCATAACAACGCGCAGTTAAACTGGCCCGGAACCCTCGACGGATTTCCAGTCATCGGTAATGGTAACCGGCCCGATTTAAAGCAAGAAGAACTGGAAAATATCGACATCCAGTACGACTTTAAATCTAGGATGTTTGAACTGTGGGATACCGCTCAAAAAGCAGAATTTGACAACATAAATGATAAGATAGTGAACGGATGGTATCGGCTGTTAAAGCGTAGCGACAACTGGGACGACGAGAATAAGCATTTTCGCGTGTGGTTGGAGTGGGCGCAGGTTTATGGCATGATTCCGCCCAAACACTAGTGAGCACGATCAATGGAAAAACTCGCAAACAATGCTGCACCACCCGCGCCCGCTGTTGGCCAACCTACAGCCCAAGATTACCAGCGTTTCTGGGGCAATCGTATTATCCGCACTGGTCTTGGCAGCCTTGGCGCTGGCGCTGGTGCCGCTAGTCTTTATTATCTGGCCCGCGGACTATCTCAGGCGTTAAACAAACCGCGAGAAGAAAAAGAAGACGAAGAAGATACACCCAAGATTACTGAGACAAAAGTAGCCGGGGTGTACGACAACATCACCGAGGGTGTCGGCAAAATGCTGCCCGATTCGGTGCTCAGCTTTTTACGCCCCTTTACGCCCGCGACAAATAAAAGCCAAAACTCATATGACCCAAACGTCATCCGTTCGTCGTTCGGCACTGGCGCTACATTTGGCGCGGCGACGCTTGGCGGACTTGGCGGATATAAACTGATTGAAGCGCTGCACAAACGTAAAAAGAAACGCGACCAGCAAGAGCAAATTGCCGCCGCAGAAAAAGAGTATTACGACGCGCTTACAGGCGGCGCGGCGAAACCGCTCGACAACGCTTATGACGTGGCGAGCGAAAAAGCGGCGGCCGAGAAGCAGGCGTTGCTGGACTGGTTAACGAGCGCATACGACACAGCCAAGCGCGTACCCGCGGCGCTCGGCGGCACATATGTCGCTGCGGGACTGGGCCTTGGTGGTTTAGCAGCCAAACTGATGTACGATCGGGCGCGCGACCGCTCTCGCGCAAAAGCAGTTGAAGAAGCCGCAAAGTCGAAGGCCCGTATCGCCGGCATTCTACCGACGTACGTTGATCCCGACGAGATTATCGCGCTGAAGAAACAAGTTGAGCAATCGCAGGCGGGGTGATCGATGCCAGCCCCCGAACTGCCCGAATTAAAGCCGACGCCCATGCCAGCGCCAGTTGCGCCGACAATGCGCACGTTTGGCGACGTTGGTTTAATGCGAGAAAACATTTTCAATCAGGCGCTGAATAGCGCGCAAAATCTCAAGCCGCTGCAAAACGATCTGTATACGTTGCAGCTTCAAGACGTTGGGTACTCAGGGCCTGAACGTTTTACACGGTCAGATCAGAAGAAAGCTGTCCTTTCTAGAGGGACGCTTGCCCGCCGGTTGCAGGGTACGTGGACGCTTACTGATAACAAAACCGGGCAGCCGGTTGGTCAGCGCCGTGCCACGATTGCTCACGTGCCGTATCTCACTGACTCGGGCACATTCGTCAACGGCGGCGTCGAGTACACACTTGCCCATCAGATGCGTTTGCGTCCCGGCGTGTTTACGCGCGAAAAAGACAACGGCGAAATTGAAGCGCACGTAAACACATTACCCGGTAAAGGCCGATCACATCGTTACTTCCTCGACCCCAAAACCGGCGTGTTCAAGATTAGCATCGGGCAGGCACAAATACCGCTTATGCCGCTGCTCAAATCCATGGGCGTGTCTGATCAAGACATTCGCAAAGCGTGGGGCAACGAGATTACCGCCGTCAACATGGAGAAGGGCGACGCCGGCACGATGGACAAGATCTACGCCCGACTTGTGAACAAACCGGTTGCCGGCGCAGACGCTATTGCGAAAGCGCAAGCTATTGCAGCTGAATTTGCCAAGACGGAATTAGATCCAGAAGTTACGCGTCGAACACTGGGCGCTGAATACAAAAACATGACGCCCGAAACAATTTTGGCGATCACAAAGAAACTCATTGCCGTCAATCGGCGCGAAACAGAAAGCGACGACCGAGACAACATGGTTTATCAGTCGGTCGTCGGGCCAGAAGATTTGATTGCCGAGCGGTTCACGAAAGATCGGCAATCGCTTAACAAATTGCTTTGGAAAGCCACCGCCAAGAAATCAATTGATCACATTCCGTCGGGTGTGTTTGATAAAGCAATTTCGGCTGCGCTTATTGGCAGCGGCCTTGGATCGAGTCTTGAAGAGATCAACCCAGCCGAAATTTTTGATCACCAGACTCGTGTCACTCGTATGGGCGAAGGCGGCATCGGGTCGCTTGATGCTGTACCGGCTGAATCACGTTCCGTGCAACCAAGTCATCTTGGGTTTATTGACTACCTGCGCACACCTGAGTCTGGCAAGGTGGGCGTTGATATGCGTTTTGCCCGCGGCGCCATGAAGGGCTCCGACGGCAAAATTTATACGCCGGTTATTGATATGAAAACCGGCGACAAGATCTACAAGACGCCGCAGGAACTGGCCGACACGCCGCTCGTGTTCCCCGGCGAAGAAGACAATGGTTTGCCTGTCGTTGCGGCGCTCGTAAACGGCAAGTTGAAGTATGTGCCGCGAAAAGAAGCGCAATTTGGTTTGCCGAACATGGATAGCACGTTCTCTGCGCTGACCAACATGGTGCCCATCAAATCGATGATCAAAGGTCATCGCGTGATCATGGGTAGCCGAATGTTTACGCAGGCGTTGCCACTCGTAAACGCCGAGGCGCCGCTGCTGCAGTCTGCGAAAGCCGATGACGACAAAGTTTCGCACGAAGACGAGATGGGCGAGAAGTTGGGCGCGACTCGCGCGACCGAACGCGCGCAAGTCGTCGATGTGACGCCAGACGGTATTGTGCTGCGCGACAAAGACGGCAACAAAAAGACAATCGATTTGTATAACGAGATGCCGTACAACCGAAAGACTTTTTTACATCAGACGCCGCTCGTGAAGCCGGGTGATGTTGTTGAGCCCGGCCAACTGCTGGCGCGCTCCAACTTTACTGATCAGAACGGTAGCGCGGCTCTTGGCCTGAACTTGCGGACGGCGTATTTGCCGTTTCGCGGCAAGAACTACGAAGACGCTGTTGTTATCTCTGAATCTGCCTCCAAGCGGCTGACGTCTGAGCACATGTATCAGCACGAAGCCGAGTGGGACGACAATACTCACGTTGGCAAGAAGGCGTTCGTGAGTTTGTTTCCAACTGAATACGATAAAAAGTTTCTTGATAACTTCGACGACAACGGCGCGATTAAAAAAGGCACTGAAGTTAAATTTGGCGATCCGCTTGTGCTTGTCGCCAAGAAAAAGGACACGGTGTACGGTAAAGTGCACCGGGGGCGTGCCGGCAACTTCACCAACGAGACGATTACGTGGGAACACCACGCGCCGGGTGTTGTGACCGACGTCATGCACACAAAAAAAGGCGTAAGCGTTGTTGTAAAAAATCAAGCGCCCATGGACGTCGGCGATAAACTCACCGGGCGTTTTGGTGACAAGGGCGTCGTGGCCGAAATAGTGCCCGACGATCAGATGCCCAAGGATCGCGACGGTAACGCGTTTGAAGTACTCGTGTCGCCGCTTGGCCTTATCAGCCGCATTAATCCCGCACAGGTCATTGAGGCCGCACTGGGCAAAGTAGCCGCGCAGACTGGCTCGCCGTACAAACTCAAGGACTTTGATAACAAAAACGACCTGATCGAGTTTGCGCAGAAAGAACTCGCTAAACACGGGCTGTCAGACACCGAGGACGTAATCGACCCTGAAACCGGTCGAAAGATTGGCGGCGTACTGACGGGCACACGTTTTTTTATGAAGCTGCACCATACAAGCGAATCCAAAGCGCAGGGGCGCGCGATGGGCGCTTACACGGCCGAAGGAACGCCGGCCAAGGGCGGTAGCGAAGGCGCCAAGCGCGTCGGCATGCTTGATCTGGGTGCGTTACTTTCTCACGGCGCCGGCAAAGTTATTCGAGACGCCAAAATGGTGCGCGGGCAAGCGAACCCCGAGTACTGGTCGCAGTTCATGGCCGGGTATACGCCGCCGCTGCCCAAAGTCCCGCACGTTTACGAAAAGTTTGTTAATCAACTCAAAGCGTCTGGTATCAACGTTGTTCGCAAGGGGACGCGCTCGAACCTGATGGCTATGACCGACAAAGACGTGGACGAACTCGCCGGCCCGCGGGAACTCAAAAGCTCCGAGACCGTCGACTGGAAGGGGCGGCTCAAACCTATCGCCGGCGGCTTGTTTGACGAGATGCTAACTGGCGGCCACGGCGGTAATCGGTGGAGCAAGATCACGCTGCATGAACCGATGCCGAACCCGGTGATGGAAGATCCTATTCGCCGCGTGCTCGGCATGACAGAAAAACAGTTTCGCGGCGTGCTGGCCGGCCGCGAGCAGCTGGGCGACAAGACAGGTCCGGGCGCGATTAAGGCGGCCCTAGAGCGCATTAATCTACCGAAAGCTATCGAGCAGGCGCGGTTAGATATCAAATCCGGCCGCAAGACGCTTCGCGACGCCGCCGTGCGCAGGCTCGGCTTTTTAAAGAGCGCCGAAACAACTGGTGTGCATCCGCAGGACTGGATGATTAGTAAAGTCCCTGTTCTGCCGCCGCTCTTCCGCCCCGTGAGCACGATGGGCAGCAAAAAGTTACCGCTCGTGGCCGACGCAAATTATCTGTACAAAGAATTGCTCGACGCTAACGATACGCTGAAAGAAGCTTCTGGCGCGCTAGCCGACTACGGCGACGAACGGCTGAGCATGTATGACTCGATGAAGGCTGTTACCGGATTGGGTGAGCCGCAGCAGCCTAAAAACGTCGAGCGCAACGTCAAAGGTTTTCTACGCCACGTGTTTGGTAACTCGCCAAAATACGGCACTGTTCAGCGCAAGCTGCTCAGTTCGACGGTAGACCTTGTCGGTCGCGCCGTCATTACACCAAATCCCGACCTTGATATGGATGAAGTTGCGCTGCCAGAAGAGAAAGCGTGGGATATTTACAAGCCGTTCGTTGTTCGGGGGCTTGTTCGCCGCGGCCTTCCGCGCATGCAAGCTATGCAGGCCGTTGAAGATAAAAACAAAGAAGCGTTTGCTGAGTTAAATCAGCAGATGTCGTCGCGGCCGATTGTTATCAACCGCGCCCCGGTACTTCATCGCTACGGTATGATGGCTTTCTATCCCAAGTTAACTAAAAACAAAGTCATGGAAGTGAACCCTGTAATCACCAAAGGGTTTGGCGCCGACTTTGACGGTGATGCGATGCAGTATCACGTTCCAAGCACAGAAGACGCCGCGAAAGAAGCCGTTGAAAAAATGCTGCCGAGCAAGAATTTGTTCGCGACATCGACGTTTCGCGCGCACTACGTTCCTAACAAAGACTACCAAACCGGGTTATACTTAGCGTCTAGCCGGATTAGTAAAAAAGCCAAACCACGTGTGTTTCGTAGCAAGCAGGACGCTGTACAGGCATACCGCCGCGGCGAAATAGAGGTGGACACCCCGGTTCATATTGTGGAAGATAATACGTAAGCGTTAAACATGGAGGTTGTATGTTCACGGTAAACCCCGAACTCATTGCGCTGGCGAAGGCGCGCTTTGAAAAATCCGCATTAGTGCCCGGAGCGGCGGTGGATCCCGCTGCTGCTGGTGGTGCTCCGCCGGTTGATCCAGCCGCCATGGGGGCTGTTCCGCCGGCCGATCCGTCTGCTGTTGCTGCAGCAGCTGCACCGCCAGTGGATCCTGCGGCTATGGGAATGGCGCCTCCCGCTGCACCTCCCGCAGCGCCCGCCGCACCCGCCGCTCCGGGCGCAGCCCCTGCTGGCGCGCAGCAAAAACTTAAACCCGAGCAAATGATGCAAATGCTCGACTATCGTTTGTACAACATGCAGCAGCAACTTACCGCCATCATGAACGCGATGGGTGTTCAGGTGCCGCCGGAGTCTCTGGTGTTACCCCCCGGTACGACTGGCGCGCCGCCGGCTGAAACAGCGCTTCCCGGCGGCCCGATGGCGCCGCCGCCGCAAGACCCGAACGCGCAGGGTGGAATGCAACCGCCGGGCGGACCAATGCCTCCGGGCGGACCAATGCCGCCGAACGCTCCGCCACCCGAGGCTGATCCGTCGAAGGCCGCGTGGTGGGATCGCGCTGAAAAATCGGCTTCTTCAATCGGCCGGCCGTTTGGTCCCAGCGTCTCTAATCCGAACGCGCCGACACAAATGCAGATTAAAGCAAACGCTATCGCCGCGATGATTCGGAGCATAGCGGACAATGCTGGTTAAAACGCAACACAGCCTGCAGCCGACCGAAAAAAAAGCACATAGCGTGATTGTCGAAGACGATCTCGGCAATCCGCTATTTGTTGCTATTCAGGTTGACGAAGCTGTTGTTTATGCGACAGTCGGCGAAAAGGAGTTTCATTCGCTTTTACGCGCGCTGGGTGTCGACAAAACGGTTGTTGTGTCAGAGTTTCAGCCGAAGTCGATGCAGAAAATAATGTGGACGCCGTGACATGCTAAAGACGACGCTTGGACAACTTTTGATTAATGAAGCGTTGCCGCCCGAAATGCGCGACTATGATCGCGTATTAACTAAAAAAACGATGTCAAACGTCGCCACCGATTTGGCAAAAAACCACCCAGAAAAATATCGTGACGTGATGAAGCGGCTTCACGACATTGGTCGTGATGCCGGTTACACGACGAACGGTTTATCGTTTGGACTCAAAGATATTCGTCCGACGCTAGCGGCGCGGCACGTTCAGTTGCGCGTACAGAATCAAATGCGCGACATTTTTGCCGACAAACGGCTCGATGAAAAACAGCGCAATATTAAATTGCTTGAACTGGCGCAGGCTGCGCAACAAGAACTGCTCGACAAGGTGTACAAGGAGGCCGAGGGGCAGGACAATCCGCTGGCGCACCAGATTGCCGGCTCTGGGGTCGGCAACAAATTTCAGCTGAACTCAATTCTTGGCGCCGACATGCAGTATCTCGACCATCGCGGCGATCCAATTCCAATTCCGGTATTGCGCGGATACAGCCAAGGCTTGCGGCCGGTAGAGTATTTTGCCGGCGCATTCGGAACACGTAAGGGCGTAATTGATCTTAAAACCGCAACGGCTGACGCTGGTTTCTATGGTAAACAGTTGGCGCAGATGACGCATCGGCTGTTGGTTACCGCGGATGATGACGACGACACCGACGAAGAGCGCCGCGCCGCGCTAGAAGAGCGCGGGTACCCAACCGACGTAGACGACCCGGATAACGAGGGCGCGTTATTAGCGCGCGCCGTCGGGCCATATAAACGCAACACAATTTTGACGCCCAAGATACTTCGGGATCTGAAGGAAAGTGGCGCCAAAGATATCTTAGTTCGCAGCCCGATTGTTGGCGGCCCCGGGGACGGCGGTGTTTATGCGAAAGATGTGGGTTACAGGGAAAAGGGGCGTTTACCGCCTGTTGGAGATTATGTGGGTATCGCGGCAGCACAGGCGCTGTCGGAACCAGTCACGCAAAGCCAGATCAGCTCGAAGCACTCTGGCGGTGTCGGCGGCGCGGGAGCGATTTCGGGTTTTAAAGCGCTCAACGCGCTTGTACAGGTCCCGAAGAAATACCCAGACGGCGCCGTGCACGCGCAGCTAGACGGCCGTGTGCAGGAAGTTCGTCCGGCTCCGCAGGGCGGCCACTATGTGCAGATTAACGGTCAGGACCACTACGTTCCGACAGAGAGAAATCTTTCGGTCAAAAAGGGCGATGAGCTTGAAGCTGGTGACGTTATATCGGAGGGTATGCCAAATCCAGCAGAAATTGTCCGGCACAAAGGCGTAGGCGAAGGACGTCGTTATTTTGTGCAAGCTATGCGGCAGGTCATGGGTAACAGCGGTATTACAGCCCATCGCCGCAACATCGAACTACTGGCGCGCGGACTTGTAAATCATGTACGCCTGACCGACGAATACGGCGATTACGTGCCTGACGACGTAGTGCCTTACTCCGCTATTGAGCGTAATTGGACGCCGCGAGAAGGTAGCGTATCGGCCGCGCCAAACACGTTAACCGGGCACTATTTAGAAAAACCCGTGTTGCACTATTCAATCGGCACAAAGATCGGTAAAAACGTGCTGACAAACTTAAACAAATATGGCGTTAAAACAATTCAAGCGCATAAAGAACCGCCGCCGTTCCAGCCAGAAATGGTGCGCGGCATGGCAAACATCTCAAACGACCCTGACTGGATGACCCGCATGTTGGGCTCGTATCAGGAAAAAGGGCTTATGAACAGCGTACAGCGTGGTTTAAGCAGCGATACCGCGGGTAGCAGTTATGTACCTGCTTTAGCTCAGGGAGAGCAATTTGGCGTAACAGGCTCAACAAGCGGGTGGAAGCCTTGAACCCGTTTTTGTAGGATATAGAGACTTCGGCGCAGTAAATTAGTACTGTGTCCAATTTTGAGCGCAGCATGGAGGCTGGCCGTGTATAACAAAAAAGCGAAAGAGTCGTCTGTTAAGCATTGGCTGAATGTGCTGAAGTCGTATGACCGCACTCAGACCAAATATGCCGATTTAGGCGGCAAGGGCGACGACACCTCTTTTGAGCAGTCGTTTAGCAATCTGGCGCACGCCTACCTGCGCGATTCGGCCCCCAAGCTGCTAGATCACGAAATCGGCTTCCAGCTGCTCGATCGCAACCGAGAAAACACCAAAGCGGTCGGCGTTTTCGCGTTCAAGGTTGGTTCCAACTGGCTGTACGCGCCGGTGTTTTTTCTCAACGGCGACCTCAAGGGTCACGAACTCCTGTATATCAAAAATCAGGACATGTTCGTGCCGCTCAAGGAAAATTGGATCAATTACCTCATTAACCGCAAACCCAACATTCTGGGCAGCGGCGTCGAGCGCAACCTATCGAATATGGGGCAACGCCAGCCCGACTTCACGCAGCTTTCGCGCAGCCCGGCTAAGTTTGGTTCGGCGCAGCCCACGCTCAAGGAAATGATGACGGCGGCAATGCCGGCTCTCGCCAAGAGCGCCACGCTAAACACCGCGCAAACTTTTAAGGAAATCGGCGCAGCGCTAGACCTGCCGACCTTTTTAAAGCAAGCCGGGCTGGAAGTAATTGCCACGTTGATTAAAACGTGCCAACACGCGCCGCAGCTGGCCAAAGCCATCGACGAGTTTCACGGGCTGGACGTGGTGCGCGAAGCGATGGTCATGGCGAAGTTTCGTGAAGACGCGGCCAACACAAAAATTGCCAGTGTGCTATCCGAAGCCCCGAAAGAACCCGCTGCGGCAAAGGGCCTTAAAGTAATTACGTACGACGTGACGGTGCAAACTAAAGCTCCTGTCGGTTACAGCGAAGAAGATCAGGAGAAGCTACTGCGCGACGGCGTTCTAATTCAAGACGAGCGCGATCGCGACAATGTCTCCATCCCGTATCACATTCAGGTCGAGAAAAAGCTATTCAACCCGACTGAAAGCGGCTTGTACGAAATCCTCGTCAAGCCGGGCAACATCGAGCGCTGCTACGTCGCTGTACACCCGCAAGGCGCCGCCAAACGCGAAAACTTTATCACTGTGGTGCGCGTTGATGGGGCCCGTAACTGGCTCAACACTCGTGCCGACCAAGTTTTTGCTCTGGCCCGAATCGGGGGCGAGGAATTTGACAAGTGGTTCGACGGCTTGCCAGAAGCCAATAGTGTGCCGAGCAAAGACGCGCGATACATTGCGCTCAGCAAACGTGGCGACACGACAGCGCCGTTTCGCGTGATCAAAGAGTATGGCGACAGCAACGGCAGCACAGTCTATGAGGTGCATCTTGAAGACCATTCGAAGTATCCGCCCAAGGGTTCGATTGGCGCGTGCTGCTACACCGACCCGTTGAACTACGACAAATGGCGCGACGGCGTGCGTATTCACTTGAACGGCAAGAAGGGCGCCAGCCTGCGCGCGAGCATGGGCGACATCTTTGTGCCAGAAGGTTTCAAGCTGCTCAAGGTCACCAAGGGCGAAGACGACGCCGAGGCGGCCGAAGATCAAGGCGCTTGTGGATGCGGCGAGAGTGATCCGCCAGCCCTGCAGCCCGGTAACCTCGTCGACGCACAGCTGGCACTTATGCAAAAAACCGCCGCGCTAACCGTTTACCACAACGGCACATCGGTAACTATTAACAAAGAAGCCGGACTCAGCCCGATCAAAGCACTTGTAACGCTTGTTGAACATCACGGGCTGCGCGAAGAAGCAGCGCGCGAGATCCTGAAGCAAGCGGCCGCCAAGCGCAAGTTTGAGTGCCGCGTTAAGTATGCCGATCCGTACGGCGGTCCGATGATGATCAACGGCGCCCCGTCGGCGCCCACAGATCCGGGTCCGGTTATGGGCGGCGAGAGCATCATGGGCACAAGCGTCCCGACACAGCTCGGTATCGACACCGCTGTACAGGTGCCGGGCATGAGCGCCAGCCAAACTGACCGCAGCGTGTACAACCCCAACACGCTTCTCGATCAGCGCGACGTTCGCTCTGTCATCGACGCCGCGCAGAGTGGGCAGCGCGAAGTGTTCGACACGGCAATGGTGGGCGCCATGCTGCGCGCCGTGCGAGACGACTCGCTGGTCGATCGTTACATGGGCGAGCTGACCAAGGGCCTCGATAAACTAGGCCGCATCTTGTTTATGTTCTATTGGCACGGTGACCGGTTTGCCGAACGTTACGGCAAAGCTGATATGCCGGAATTAGAAGACTCGCTGCGCAATGCGTTTGAAATGCTGGGCGACGTCATTCTGTTCCTCAAGCAGAAGACCATCGAGCCGTATCCCGAAGAAGCCGCGCAGGATATCGATCTTGGCGCTATCGCTAACGCCTAAAGGTGAAATATGCCCAGCACAGTATGGTCCGGTAGCGTTACATTTACAGCCAACAGCGGCACGGCCACAACGGTCGCGGTGCCTATGCCGCATCGCGGCATTCTCAAGGGTTACAGTCTCGTTGAGGCGTCGGGCGGTGCGACCGGCAACTTCACAGCAACGCTTTACTCTAGCAAGCAGGATAAGGCGCCAAACAGCGAGTTGCCAGCCGATACGTTCAAAGTCTTATCGTTTGACCAGACGACGCCGTTTACAAATAACCTAGACGTTTCGTACTTGAACCGCGACGGTACGCCGACAAATCCGCAAAGATATCTGTATCTGAAGATTACGCCGTCCGCCACGAAGACGCTGGTCTTTTCCGTTACCGTCGACACGCCGACGCTGCGCTAATGTTGAACGCGTTCCGCACTAACCCGCTGCGCCCGCCAAATTGGCGCTGGTTGCGCGCTGTTCAGATTGATAGCGGCGGGCGTAAAGCGTCGCGCGCGCTAGACGGCGCAGAAGGTTTTGTGTGGATTCGCCGCGCGCTGCGATTAAAGCGACACTTTGAGCAGGCGAATAACGACCCCAACGCGTTGTACGGCGCGTTGCTTCGCGACAGCGCCATGTTCTGGGCGCACTCTATATGGGCGGCCGACAAGCAACCAACGCGGTGGGCTATCGAAGCGCGCATTCTTGCCGGCGAGTCTGACCAAGAAATTGCGGATAAGCTCGGCACAGAGGTTGAGACTATTGCGGCGTACGCCAACACCTTTTTTGATGTGCGCGAGAAGCTGGTTAACAGGGACTATGTCGTTAACGTTATAATGGCAGATGCTGTAACGCGCGGACTACAAGAACGCCACTACGACCTGTTGTGGAAACTATTGGGATATCGCGGCGGCCAGTACGTACTCGACGCTGCGATTAACCGTTGCCTTGAAATGCCGAAGCCTGATTCTGCCGCGGGTGTGTCAGGGTTTTTCCAAGATTTTGCTGTGAACTCGATGAAGTACAAGGCCGCCATTGCCAGCCTTACCGTGCCCGTCAACAGCCACACCCAGTTACCGCTGATCGATTCTTTTGTAAAATATGTAGAGATCGAGAAAAACAGCGATAACGCCACTAAATCGCAGGCCACTATTGTTGAAAACATTGGCGCGATGCTGGCGACATTACCGTTCAAAGTGGGGACAAAACTAGATTCCGCAGCCATAAAAATGTTACCCTTTGATGACGGCGCTGCAGAATTACGTAACGACGAAATGATGATTATTGCGGCTGGCGGTTCTTTGCAGCATCAAGGGCTGATTCAAGAACTGCACTACCCGGAGAAAACCGATGCGGGCATTAAGTAAAGAAGCTGAGCAAAAATTGCTGAGCGCAATTGAGCGTGCGGCCACTCTGGTCAACGACGGGTCTACGCCAAACGCCGCTATTATCAAAAGCGCAAGTGACGCCGGAATTCCTGCTGGGCACATCAATCTCATGGTGCACGCCTATAACACCGGACGCACAAACAAGCAGCGCGAACTGGGCGAGACAACGCTGGAAAAAGCCGCAGATTTCCAGCTCGCCGATGTTAACGTCGTCATGGATGCGCTTTATCCGAAAAACGTCAAAACCTCTGCTGAATTAACAAATAACAGCATCATCTCGACTGAGTACGCTGTGTCGCCGCGTGGGTTTATCGCCCGACGGAATGAAAGCTTAAACAAAGCCGCTGCCGCGAAGAGCGTACTACCTGCGCCCACATATGTACCGCCACCGCGCGACGACCACTCTGCGGCGCGGCGGGCTTATAGCGAAAAGCAGGCCACGCGTCGCGAGGCTGACGAGGTGCGGCGGCTGGCGACAGTTTCCCACCACAAAGCGGCTTCGGCCATGGAAGAGTTGGCGCAATATTTTCGCGTGCCCGGCAACATGTCGTTTTCCGACGCTGTTCGCGAAGTCGGGTTACGGCTTGGCGACATCGGCGTTTCAACATTAAACAAGATCGCTGCCGTCTATCCGCACTTCACAAAACAAGCCGCCACAAACGAGAACTTTTTTGGTTCTCTACCTGTCGTGACGCTTGTTGAAAATGTGATCAAAGCCGTCGAGCTGCGCAACGACGCCGCGAGCAAGTTGGCTGCGCTAAACCAACCGACTGTTGAAAAAAAGAGCGCGCCCGCGACGGTTACCGGTTCTATTCTGCATGATCCGAAAACAGCGCCGCTCGCCCTTAAGGTGGCGGCGGTTAAAGATAAAAAAAAACCAGATACGGAATCAGCTCCGCCGCTGACATCGTACAGCGGGACGATGGGGCACCTCGGTAAGCTCATGAGCCCCAAGGGCATCGCAAGTGAGATGGGCGCTAACGAAGAAAAAGCTACTAATCCGCTGGCGCAAAAACAAAAAGCGTATATGCGCATGTCAGATGCCGAGCACGAGAACAAACTACAGCAGATTAAATCGCGCGGCGTGCTAAACGATTTAATTTTGAACGACCCTGTAATCTCCGGCTACGATCCGCACGAGATTGCAACGGCTTACAATCAAATCGCTGAGATTGCGCCGAACTTCACTGGATCTGGCGCTGCTATGCAGGCGTTGCTGCGCAAGCGTCTTGAAGCTGGTCAGCTGGCTGATTTTGATATTAAGCAGCTTGTTGAAATGGAAAAGATTCGCGCTGAAGCGTTAAAAAACAATCTCGAATCACAGATTCATGCTCGCGGTTTGGTGTAATATGTCGTCAATAAATCTACAAGAACTTGCGCGCGGTCTATCCGCGATTGCGACTCGTACCCCCGATCCTGCCGTAGAGAAAGTCGCGGCAGTGACAGCCGAACTCGGCAAACAGGCCGACCTGTCGCAAATTCTAAGTAACCCGTATCTTCAGAACGCTGCGCTGGGTGCCGGTGCTGGCGGGTTAATTGGCGCGTTACAGGGTAAAAAGAAACGCCGCGCGATGCTCGATTACGCGCTAATGGGCGGCATCGGCGGGCTGGGCGCAACAGCCGCAAAGAACATGTTGCTGACCAAAACAACGCCGCCGCCCGCAATCGCTGCTGCAAAAAATCAAGACGGCTCTGCTGGTAATGCGCTGTTGAACATCGCTGGCGCAGGCGCCGGCGCGTACGGCGGCAGGCAGGCCGCAAATTCGCTGGACGCGTACGGCAAGATGGATAGGTTTCTAGCCTCCGGCGATGAAGCGGCAAAACAGTTAAAACCAACGGTTGAGCAACTTCGCGCGAACAGCGGCCCTACGCGTGTAACAAATAATCTCACAAAGCATTTGCGCAAATTACCAGAAGCAAAAAATGACCCGTCGCTGACAAAACAAATTCTCAATAGCCTCCGCCGCCTGCGCGGCGCCGACTATGTTCCGCGCGACGTGAGTTTGCCGCTTGAAACCGCCGGTATTACAACGCCTGCCGCTGTCACTGGGCGCGTAAATGCTGCGACCCGCGCCGCGCGGGGTAATTTTCTAGGCGGCGCGCTGGGTCGTAACGCGGACGACGCCGCCAACGTGTTAGCAGCGATTGCGGCGGAGAACGCATCTGGCGTAGGTAAGGCTGGCCGTAAGCTAACCGGTACGGGCCTGCGACAGGCGCTCCGTAACATGCCGCGCGTAGGCGGACATTGGGCGGGAATCGGGTTGCCGGTTTTAGGCGCTCTTGGCGTCCCGGCGCTGCTTAACAGTCTCGGCGGTTCCTCTGCGAGAGAGTAAACATGAGCATGATCAAAGTTATCCAGCCGCACTCGCAAGACTTTAGCGAACCGGTTGCCGCGCTGATCAAAGTATCGAGCCGCGGCATTATCGGCACCGACAAGCAAGAACTTGTGAAACGCGCCGGGGCTGAGTTTGCGCACAAGCTTGAAAATATCAAGTTTGCCAAGGACGAAGTGCCGGTTCACATGATTGCGATTGGCGCCACGGAAGATTACGGCCCGAACCGTAACGGCGACGGTTTTACGCGTGATTGCTGCAGGAACTACCACCAGACGTTTGAAAAATTTGCGCGCTTTTACCGTGACCATGCCAACAAAGGCCAGTGCATACCACGAACCCATGAAGCGTATCGAGCTGGTTGTGGCGCTAAACGGCTCGAAAGAAGCGGCAGACCGAAATGGCGGCCTGATTGCCGACAAAGAACTTGAAAAGTTGGCCAACGACAAAGAAATCGCCGTTTCGATGGCGTGCAAGATCCCGTTTGACAAGTGCTCGTCGTGCGGCAATTCGGCCAAAACGCGGGCCGAGTATTGCGACTCTATCGAGAACGGCGGCCACTGCAAAGCTGGCGGTTTAAAGCACAATATGGGTCGGGTGCTGGAAGACGGACACGTGCTACATGCCGATAACCCCAATCCGACGTTTTTTGATATCAGTCACGTATTCCGCCCGGCCGACCGCATTGCCTACGTGTCTGGTCAGTTGCAAAAGGCCGCCTCGACTAGTTGCATTTCCGGGGCTGAACTCGCTGAACAGCTTGGTATTACTGCGCCGCTCGGCTTTGACCTAGGGCGCACCCCGGCAGCCCGTGTTCAGCTGCAGCTTGAAGCTTTAACTCAGCTTGCGCAGGCGGAAAAGGATGCAGGCGCCGGCGGTAACTGGGCGCAGGCGGCTCTGGCCAGCGCCAACGAAGTTCAACCGCCTATTGATACAAATAACGCTCCGTCTGTTAAAATGGCTGCGGTGTTACGCGGGCTGGCTGACGC
>RGUK01000002.1 GCA_010027825.1 bacterium | reverse complement strand
AAAAATCACCGGCGTACAGAACCGCCCTAGTTCTTTCGTACGGCAGCGTCATCGCCAAATTCCTTTTGTACGGCCTCCGCCATAGCAATTTCGATATTCTTTAAAAGATCTACCGCCGTGGTGATTTTTTCTGCCGCCTTTTTGCCCGGATTGGTCATCACAGATTCGGCAAGCACGTCCGTGATCGCCCAAGCAAGCCAGTCGAGTTCTTCCTTGGTGAATGAGATTGAAATTTTATTCGGCTTCATCTTCGTCCTCGAACAAAAAAGGTATTTCGTTGTCGCCAGAATCCCGCAATTCCTTTTCAATTTGGTCCGCTAACTCGGGAGAACGCTGCCGAATAAAAGGAATCGTATCCATCGGGTCAGTGCCGGCGTACTCAAGAACTTCGTACGTGTTGAGCGTGTCGTGATCAACGCGCTGAGACAAAACATAAAAATGCGGCTCGCCGTGATCGAGGTGGATCATGCACGCATTGTCGCCAGGATCGCCGTAAACCATCTGGCGTGGTACCGCTAGTTTTTTACCGTCCATTGGCCCGCCGTAACATTCGACGTGCAAGTTTGACATTTTTAATCCTTTCACTCAACCTGACCCAGAGGATCGAAATCAGACGGAATAATATCCGCCACCACACTCGACGCCGCCATAAGCTCGGGAATGTCGGTGATCTCTTTCTTCTTGAGTTCTTCCATGATCTGGTCGCGGTATTTACGTGCCGGGTCACAGACGGAGTACTCATTAACGCCGAGCAGACCGTGCAGTACGCCGAGCACCCGGGGATTAGACTCCAAGATCATCGACGCTTCCACCTCGGAGACCGCGTCCGACTTCGAGATGCCGAGAGCCGTTGAGTAAACGAGCGGGACTTCTGAGTTCTTGGTTCCGTGCTTGTACTCAAGATCGCAGACTTGACGAATGAGGCCCGGTAACTTGGGGTCGGTGCCGGGTTGGGGCTTTTTATCTCCGGCTTGCAGATCCATGAGAAGACGGATTGTAGCCGTGTGCCAATCCCAGTAATGATATTGCTGGTTTTTGTAAGTCGGGTTTCCATTGGCGTCCTTGCTTTCAACAATGTCGTTGTACCACATTAAATTCACAACAATTCGCCGGTTCGGGGCGCCAAGATTATTCTTGGTCGCTACCAGCCGGACCATCTGCCCTTCAGCACGGCCGATTACCAAGTTCTTACTCGACGCCTTCGACATATCGATGATGAGCGTCGGATAGTAGTCGAGCGAGGCACCGCCGGGGGCATACTTCTTGGGAGGACCGAAACCCATCGAATTAATCTCTTCCTTGAGATGGTTCGTCGCCACCAAGGCGATAGGATAGTGCCTGAGTGTGGGCACCAGTGCCGTTCGCATAAAATCGGACAAGTTACGGGCCAGATACGGATGGCCGGCAGCGGCGTGGCCTTCTTCCGCCACCTTTTCCACGCGCCGATCTACCTCAACAGCCGAGATAGAGTCGACACCAATGCAAATCGGCACAGCACGCTCGGGGGCGTTGGCGGCGTCAATTTGGGCGTGGATCGCTTTGCAGAAACCCATGTACTTGCCCTGCCACTCCTCGACACTCGCCGCGGTCACAACCTTGGTGCGGGCCATGTACTGCGGATTGTGCCCGAAGATGCCCGCCATCATCGTCGGAGAGCCCTTGTTCTCGGTGTCGATCATGATGGCGCCGCCGCCATACATGTGAAACCACCGCATAATCTCGGTCAGAAACGCAGACTTGCCGGCACTGAATTCGCCGCGAAGTTGCGTAAACCGAGAGAGCGGAAAAATATTAGCCTGCAAAAGATAGCGGGCCGACAGTGCCGGCAACGGTAACCCGATAAGCGGGTCGTTGTCCTCGGACGAGGCTTTTAACACTTCCGTGATAACGGGGTGTTCGCCGTCCCGGGAATGAATATCAATAGTATCGCTTTCGGACTTTCTACGGCGTCCCATAAAACCCTCTGGTGTGAAAGAATAGAAACCCTCGCTGCGGACGTGAACCTACACAGGCTCAGTTTGTCCGCAGCGAGGGCAGCGCAATTTAACGGTTCGACGCTGCACGAGCCCGAGCCCGTGCCAAAATGTCCGCCGAACTATTGCCGGACGCCTTTGGGGCAGTCGCGGGAGCCGGAGCCGGCGGCGGGGCAGTTGCCGCACCAGCGGGAATAACCGGCGCAGAAAACATGTCTGCCACGCCAGCTTCTTCTTCGGGCGTCAATTCCTCGGCTGGTGGATCCCACGGCGCCCGCATATCAACCGGATCAGCGGCGGGTGGAAGCGGCTTGGATGCCGCCGCAGGCTTGCGGGTAAACGCCGCGTTAACAGCCTCGTCATCTTCGTCCGACTCAGAGGAACCATACGAAGTAACCGTACCCTTCGCCAGCGCCCGGATGTATTCCGGGTGCTCTCGCCAAGCAAACTCAAGTGCCTCACGTGGAAATGCTGGCGCCATAAGTTCAGCCTGCTCTTCATAACTAGGCACGTATACGCGGTCATCCCACGTCTGCGTGTCCGCCAGCAACGTGTCTACGTGCGGCTCAAGGGAAATACCCTGGCCGTTGTAGGTGCTGTGCATGATCGCAAAATGCGTCATGCTGCTCGGCTTTTCAGGCTTACCAACGATGTACTTCGCGTTCTTGTCGCCGCGAGCGTACTTGGGGCACTGAAAACCGACCGGACCCTGCGAACTGGCAGCCATCAAATTCGGCGCACCGCTCTGAAACGACTCGGGAAGAATCGTGATCAGATTGGCATTACCGAGCGACAGCAAGTCGCCGCTCAAAAACTCGCCAGTTTCCTCGTCACGGCAGTTCAGAATGTTATACAGCGACTGGGCTGCACTGAACTTCAAACCGATGACCTTCGCGTCCTTTCGTTCCTCGCCAGCAAACGCTCCGAGCACGATCTGCCCGTTGTCGTTTACGTACACCGTACTAGCGGAAATGAACAGGATCTTGTCGGCCTTCGGCGCCGAACCGATGTGCGAATCGAGGATACGCTGATTCGCAATCAATTCCGCGAACAGCCGGCCAATGCCGGGAGTGTCCTTGTGCTTGTACGCAACGTTCCGCAGCACCATATACGGGCTATCGTAAATGTTGCGCTCAGGGTTCCCGTCATGGATGACGAAACACACGCCCGGATTACCGACCCAGTTCGCACAGGTCATTAGGCGGCTCCAATCGCCAAAAACTTCGTTGTTTTTTCCTTCACGGAAATTAACGAAGTTTCGATCGTTGCCGGGGACCTGTGCCTCTTCCAGAACAGGAAGAAGACGCAAGCACAACCCGCTTGCCATGGGCTTACCGGCGGCAATTAAGACATTTTTCCCGTAGGTGTAGCGGGTGTTCTTTTTGCCGCTCGAATCCAAATTGTTTGCCTTGCGGAATTCAGGATTTACTGCCGCAAGATTTTGGCCAGCATAGCGTGGCATAATCAACCTTTCTTTGTTAAATGGAGGGCAACTTCGCCCTAGTTAAGTACCCGAAGACTAGCACACAAAACAGAAAAGTCAAGCCGCCGAAAACCCTAGGAAAACAGCCATTTGAGGCCCATTTTTTCAGCGTTTTCCGGTTTGATTTTTTCGCCCCAATGCACGAATACCTCGCGGTCCATACCGAAGTGGTACGGGCCCGCATTAATCGGTGTACCGTCTAGACGATACGGATAAAACGGCACGCGGGTTACCATGCATTCGGGAATGACTTCTTTGTAAACATGTTCGGCATGTTCGATAGGCACGGTTAGCACGATCGCGTCGTGAATTTGCAACGTGATCTTGTAGTCAATCTCAGAGTGTTCTTGTCGGTACTTGTAGAAATTGTAAAGTGCAATTGAAACAGCATCGGCCACGCCGCCCTGAATCGGAAAGTTCTGTGCCTGTCGTTCCTGTTCTCCGCGGACAGCACGGTCAGGAGAACCGACAAACCGCCGGAAGCGCCCGTAGGGGCCAACAATCCAACCAGGGTCTTGTGACCGTGCCCGACATTCAGCCAGAAATACTTTCGTTTCTGGATAAGAGTCAAAGTATGCGTCGATCATCGCCTGGCATTCTTCCGGTGTCACGTCGACGCCTTCTTCGCGGCATTGTCGAGCGATAGCCTCGGGGCCGCGACCATACGGAATACCGAAGTTCACGTTTTTAGCCGCGATCCGCATGCCCTTCTTGCCGGCGGCTTCCAGCCCGTGCTTCGTAGGCTCAACGTCGGTCAGATTAAACGTTTTTACAGCCTGCTGGCTGTGGATGTCGTAATGATCTGGGTGATCTTCCGGCAAGATGTTTCGCCGAACGTGTTCAATGAAATTAGCGTCCTGCGACAACCACGCCAGAACCGCTAATTCAGCACCAGTTAAGTCGGTTTCAATTCCGACGTAACCTTCCGGCACGCGAAGGATCGACCGCACCGGATGCCGATACTTATCCTTGCCGATGATTCGCTTGTAATCGTTCTCGCGGCGCGAACTCAGGTTTTGCAAAGGCGGTCGGCTAGACGATGCACGTCCTGTTTCCTTAGTTTGGAATAAATGCGTGCGGACTTTGCCGTCCGCGTGGACGCATCCAACCAAACCTTTTTCATACGTATAATTACCGTTTTCATCTGTCAGTACTTCTCCGTCATCGTCGGTGCTGGGCTTTCGAAGAACCGACTGCAGCACCTGACTCGTAAACTTGTAGTCACGAATCTTGGCTGCGGTCGGGTTTTCGTGTCCCAAGATCCCAAGACTTTCCTTGTCGGTGCTGGGGACAGCAGTGGCCTGGTCGCCGCCTTTGAATCGCAGCTCTGCCCACAACGTCGGGCGTTTTCCGGTCGTTTTAATTGGCGTCAAATTAAGCGACTTCAAACCCTCCGGAAATTCCGGTGAGTTGGTGTACCGCTTGCCGAACTCAATCCCAAACAGTGCGACGGCTAACTGCGGCTGCGACTTGGGATTGAATTCCGGCCAATTTAATTCTTCACGAATTTCGGCCAGCAATTTGTCCTGTGTATTCATGAACAGCGTAGTGAGTTCGTCCGCACGATCGCGGTCGATCTCAAGGCCAGTCATTTCCATTTCCAGAAACGCCAGGGAAGCACTGTGGGCTGTCCAGTACGGTAACCAGCAGTCGTGGCCGTGCTGGTCGCAGGCCACCAGTCCGTCTCGGCCGTTGGTGCCGTAGAACCGCATCATGACCCGGCGCGTGACGTCAGCGTCGTAACTGGCGTATGGATGTAGAATGTGGCCCGGCACATTTCCGTACCCAAAGTCCTCGTCCTTTTTCTTGTTCTTTTTCTTCCAGTTGTCGAGGGCTTCCCAGTACGTCGGAGCCGTCGTGAACCGCATCGAACACTCGTCCAGCCCGTAACGAGCACACTCGTTAATGGCGTGGTACATCAAACTTGTATCCCAACCACCGTGCGTTCGGTCTTCTTGATCTTCTGCGGGTGCATATTCAGCACGTACGTCGACGCCAAAATCAATAAGCCAAGGAAGGTCAGCACGAAGAAAATGACCGCCAACACGAACATGCCGGTCAGGTGTACTTTTGAGTAGGCGGTTGAGTTCTCGACGCACAACGTCGAGACCGGGTTTGAAGGCTGTAGATCCGCCTTCATGTCGGAGCACAATGGTTCGCGCCCATTTGTCTCGGTTAGAAACTTGTATAGTTCTGAGGTACGCATTTGGTTCCCCGGGGTGGTCTCCGTTCCATTCGCAGTCGACCGCGATAATATTTGCATTTGGCGTTGAATCTGAAAGCATCTCCTCGACCATTTCGATGAGTGCCTCTTCCGTATAAATTTCTGCGTGATCGACCGCTTCGTCCGTGAATATTTCATCATTAATCATCGCCATGAACCGCCCGACCTGTCCGGCGAAGTCTTCGTAGGCTTCTGGTTTCCGGGCAACATTTGCCGGATGCATGATGGACATAACTTTGATGTCCCGCACGTTTCCGTCTTTGTCGTACACCTTGTGAGGAATAACGCGCCCATTTAATCCAGACACGCTACCCTTAACGTTTAATACAGCTTTCGCCGCCTCGTTACCGAGACACAAAATGTAGTCCGGCTGTACGAAACGAATTTCTTGCTCAAGCAGAATCGCACAGTCTTTTATCCAAGTCGCCGGGATGGTGGTGATGTCTTCCTTGGGCGGACTGAATTTGCAAGCGTACGTGACGTACCACGATCTAAAATCCGCTTCGCGAATACCCTTTTCGCGAAACGCTTTGGCCAGCACAGCCATGCTCGGCCCGGCGGTTGCAGACTTTCGGCCGTGTTCGTGCTTGCCGGGTGCCTTGCCGACGATCATGACGCGGGCTGGCTTCAGAGGCCCGCACGTCTCAGGAAGGTCGTAGTCTTCGCCCCAGATTTGGCCGCGCATGAACTGCACGACTACCTCTTTGCCCTTAAGCAGAACGGGCATGGCAAAGTTGTCCTGGTAGAGCGCCTTTCTGTGCAACTCAACCAGTTTTTCACTCGCCAAGACTTCTTTCTTTTTCTTGGCTTTTTCCAGATCAATCGCGTCACCAAGATCGACGGCATGTGCCACAAAGTCCGGGCCAGCCAGCGGCATGCCCGGAGCATTGAAGTCGATCAAAGGAAACGCGGTCGCAGTAAACTCGATGCTGTTGGAGTCGTACAGTGTGCGGTGCAGACGATGCTCCAACGGGGCAGTTGTTGACATAACTCCTAATCCATAAATGACAAATCGACCTTTACTTCGACGGCGTCGGCCGCTTCTCGAAGTATCTGCTTGAGTTCCTCCCGTGTGTAGTCCGCGGGGTCGCGGCTGTCAGGCAGAAGCACAGGCACTACGTTCACACCGTGTCGGCACAACTCCGTGACACCGGAGTCAATTTCTTTTTGGGCGTCGTTGTCGAGCATGAGAAACACAGGTTTTCCCATCCACGCCGTCGCAATCGTGTTGCTTTGCCAGGCAGACATCGTTTTGCCGAAAAGGCACACACCAGCCCGACCGATACGCCAGACGCTGGGAACACCTTCTACCACGACCACGGCCGGCATGTCTACCGCTGCGTCGTAGTTGTAGAGCACCTGACTTTTTTGCATACCCGGAGAGTTGTAATACTTTGGCAAACCGTCTCCGACGACGCGCCCCTGCCAGCCGATCAGTTGCCGGTTGAAAAAGACAGGAATATAAATCCTGCCCTTCATTAGCCGCACCCGGTCGTTATTCACCTCGGTGCAGACGCCGACCTTAAACTCGGCCGTCAACTGCAACGGGTCAAAACCGCGCGACACTAAATACTCTGCCGCGGGATGATAATCTGGCAACGAATCAAAACCGACGATCCGGCCAGGAATGTCAATACTGTGCCGGATAATGTCTCCGGCCACCTGCCGAATCACCATCGTTTTAATCATCGAGCGGCCGGCACCGAATACGATGTCTTCCAACTGTTCGTAACGGCCCGGTACTTCCAAACAACTATTCTTGTAGCACACAGCCAGATGCGTATCTGTGCGGCGGCCAGTTCGCTCGTCGTGGGATTTGCCGTACGTATGGTTGACCCACAATTTGTGCCCCTGGTCGTTACAAAACGGGCAGCACACGCAGTAATACTCGCCCCACTGGGACGCTCTTTTCATGGGCTTGCGCCGCACCGGATCAATAATCACATCCACCAGCGCGGGCACGCCTTCATTTGCAATACGAACAGATCCAAACTTGTGCTCCAGCAAACCGTAGAGCACGGGGTTTAGCGGATCTGCTCTCCTTCGTGCCTCGGTCATAGGCATCTTTACTCTCCCAAGAGATCAAATCCATAAGAATCAACTTTGCGTTTTGGCTTTTTCAGGTCGCCGGCGTCTTCGGGAGCCACAAAACCGACCTCGCCCTTTTTAACGATACGGCGGGCAGTCTCACAGGCCTCGTACTCTTTGTTAACTAAATGTACGTCCACCACGTCCGGGTCCAACTTAATGAGCCCGTACTTAGTGATCGGCAACGCCGCTCGGATCTTCGACCAGTGGATCGTCGACACGTTTACGACTTCGTCCTTCTGGTTGATGCACATGCACGCGTGTAGATTCTCGGCAAAAGCCTTGGAACCCTGTGCGTCCAAATGGCTGACATAACGAAACGGCGGAATCTTTTTGATATCGCCGCCCGCCAACTGGTGAGCCAACATAACTGTGCTATTAAAAGGCACGGCAATCTGCGTACGTATAGCGTCAGGCAGTTGCTGCATTGGCCGCCACACCTGCTCCATGTTCTTCGTCCGTGCGTCCTTTGCGAGTTCACGGTTGATGAGCAGCATGGCGTAGTCAATCGCCACAAAACCGATTTCCATCTTTAGACGTTCCTGCAGCCGAGTCAGTGCCGCCACAATCTCGGCGACGCCACCGGAACCACGACCACCGGAACTAGCGTTTTCAGAGAAATCCAAAAACACGAAATGGTTGTTAAACCAGCCGCGGAAACCCTCCCACCGCTCGCGCTCACCGAGAACGATCTTGCCGTTCTTATTTTCGGGCAGCCGGTAGTCGTACGGATTGAGTTTTTCCCGTGTAGAGAAATCGTCCCAAAAGCGTTCAGACGTAAACCGTTCGCGGTGGATGTGAGCACCCGCCGACCAGAACAACGGATTCATCTTGTCGGCACCGTCCTCGTAGCAGACGTAAACCGACAACTTCTGCTCGCCGCGAGAGTGAAAGTTCTGGGCCATGCGAACAGCCGCGGTTGCCAGCAACGTGGTTTTACCGCCGCTGTACGGACCCAGCACGCCGATAATGTCGCCCGTGCGGAAGCCGCCGATGTACTCGTCAACCCACGCCATGCCGGTCGCGATCGGCTTGGGCGGCAGCACGATCTTCGAGCCAAACTCCGGGGCGAACGCCGCGTTCGTGACGTCCCGGCCGATAAAGTCGACCGCCTGGGCCTTGTTGGTGAAATGGCTGAGAATTTCATGCAGTTTCGGCGGTGCTCCTGTCTCGAGCGACCGAAACGTGTTGTGCAACTGATGTTTAATAATCCTGGCATTAATAAACCGCCGAAGAATGTTTTCAACATACTTCTTGTCTGCAGTCTCTTCTTTGCCAGTCAGTTTGGGTGTGTTAAACGTCGAGGAGATAACTCCCGGCGTGTGTTCGTCCCCAAAAAGAAAGTAGTAGTCATCCGGCGGCAAATGCATGTGCCCGCCGGCGTACCAAGACTTCAACTCGGTTGTCAGCATTTCCTCGGTCAGTGCCCCGTGCAAACCGAACAGGTTGCACATTGCACTGAACAAGAAATACAAAACCTGTTCGCCCTGATAATTCAGGTGCGTCGGTTCGACACCGAGGCGTATCGCGTCTTGCAAAATAGTGGGATACCGCAGCATCCCGCGAACCATGCCTTTGATTTCTTCACTTGTCAGCGGTGTATCATCGGCTGGCGTTCCCTCGCCCTTAGCCATTGTAGTTCTCCCAGTGTTGACGAATTTGAACAACCGCGGCACGGAGGTCGTCGGTGACCCACCAGGATTCCTTTTGGTTGTTTGCCACAACGCTGTCATACACGCGCTGATGGACTTCGTAATCCAGTGCCGCAACCCACAAATACTGCTCGACAGCGTCGACACAGCCGCCAGCAGCAGCAAATGCGTGCCGAAAAAACGGCGTGGCTGTTACATAACTCTCGTCACAGAGAACATACAATTGCTGTTCGTCCGGTGTCAGGCCTATAGACGCTGATGTCCGGAAACGAGATTCAATCGTATTACCTGCGATCTCATATTGACTCCAAATAACTTCCGGCATAAAAGACAAATACTTGTCGTAAATTTGTGCTGACATTTTGGAGTGCAGCATGCTCGGCCTAATCTCGGGCAACGAGGCGTTTGCCGGATTTAACTGCAACCGCATATTGGCGGCCGTAGAAAAATGGGCGTGCACCCACATACCTGGATCAGCCACGTGATCCGAAACACGTTTGACGATTTCGCCCCACGTGCTGGTGTGCTTTACGCCGTATAAATCCTTGCCGCCGTCCCAATTCGGTCGGCGACGAGTGTGTGCTGGGGAATCCCAATCTACGGCGTTATCTTTTTGCCAGATGTACTGGTAACGAATGTACGCCGCCAGTTGGGCCGGCTGTAGATTCCGGTGCCAGTCATAATTCAGCAGCGGGTGGTCTATCGCTGCTCCGCCAACTGCGTTGTGCGTCATTCCAATTTTGCTCCCATCCAAGGAGTTTATAGCTGTTACGCCGGCCCATGCTCTTACGATAGAACGTGGGATCGAACGTATCCATGCAATCCAAAACTTCGCCGTATTCTTTTTTCGCTCCGTTCGGGGCAGTGTAAATACGGCTTACACGGCCCGGGCCCTGCACGTCAACGATGTCGCTGTCGCGGTCGTCTGCCCGCACAAGAACATTTAACTGCTCAAAATCGACGCCGGTCGACCAAACGTCTGTAGCGATCACGTGCCGCAAAGTACCCGCTTCAAACTGCGACCGCAGATCGTGCTTCTGGAAGTCGTTGAGCGGCGAATAATCCGCCGGCAAATACTTCAAGCGCTTGTACTGGGCACAGTCCTGCGGCGACATTTGCGAATACATGAGCGTAAACTCTGGCAGGTGTCGCCCCAAGTGAACAGCATGTTCAATGGTTTCTACGAGTACCAAGATCTGATGCGTCTCGGGGTACTCGCGAATGGCCGCGGCGATGATACGGTTCCGCTCGTAGTTTGTCCAGATGCCGTGACGCTTTCTGGCGACGCGGTTTCCGAAACGTTCCGCGGGATTGTGGCCGAGGCGAATCGGCAACCAATTAACCCGCACCGGCACAACCAGCCCAAGTTCCACCGCTTGCTGATACGGCAGGTCGAAGACCATTGGACCGAAGAGCGGCTCAAGCACGGCGTGAGCGTTGTCCATTCGTGCGTAAGGCGTGGCACTCATGCCGAAATTGCGAGAGTTGCGGTATCGTGCAGCCAGTGCCGTAGAAAAGTTAATTGTTGCTAATTGATGCACTTCGTCAGCAAACAGGAAATCTGCGTCGCCGTCGGCGTGAGCCAGGCTTCCCGCCGTAACCGCTTGAGGCTCCGAACAATACGCTCGGCCACGTCGACGCTCTTGGTCACTACGTCAATCCGGGCTTCTGGAAACAGCAGTGCCGCAGCACCGATCATCGTCGTGTTGTGCGTCACTGTGTAATTAGTTGTCAAATACAGCCCGTCGTCTGCGGCGACAGAAATACAAACGCACTCAGCCTGACCGGCGTCACGAATTGCGGTAATGGCTTTTGTTTTTCCCTGTTTCGTTTGCGGCCGCCACAGTTTTGCTTTACGCGGTAACCAAAACGGATTCACAGGCAAATTCACCGAAACACGATAATACGTTTTGCCGGGTTGTGATTTGTACGTCTGCTCTTTTACTCGTGTAACACCGCCGAGCGACCGAACGAGGTCACAGACGTCATGTGCTAACTGCTTAGACGCTACAGCACCAAACTCAACGTGGTATTTGTTTTTGCGAACCGTACCATCAGTATCCATCAGCCCGCGCAAGAGTTCTAAACGTTGCTCAAAACTAGCGTGCTTATAGCCGTCCGGAATGCGTTTGTCTTTTGATAACACGCACACACCAAGATCTTCGAGTGTTGTCTTAAGACGATTTGCACCGCCGCGAACACCGCACGTAATTGACCAATCGTATTGTGCAATATAGTTCGTAAACAAACCCATTTGCTGCACAATCGAATCAACACGTTCAACAATTTCTGGGTCTGCGGAACTAAACCGAATACTGCCCTGCGTCAAACCGCCGTCACCGAGAAGCACGCCAAGCAAATACGGATCTACCGGCAAAACTCGTGCATTAAAATGAACTGGTTCTGTGACGGGAATAAACCATTTAGCGTTTCCCTGGCCGTCATATAGATCCGACTCTAAATCACCAATAGCCTTTGTCACGTACGGCTTGTTTCTGTGTTTCTGTGCTTTAGTGCGCACATTCCACAAGTGCTCGCGACAGCACTGCACAACTGTTCGATCTGAGAATTCAACCTCTACGATGTCTTTAACGCCTTGTGGATACTTTCCCCTCCGTCGGATAACCGTTGGCACCAATAACAAAATCGCCAACCTGTACACCGCCAATCGGCACCGGACCGATATGCGTATAAACAGGTTCCCACACCGGCTGTGCTTTACCGAAACCCGTCACGGCTTTGATTACGCCGCACGGGGCTTTGGCGATGATGTTCAAGCACTCTTCCTGTCGGGCACGGAACGAAATCCGACCCTTGAGGTTGTCCCACTGCGGCACATAGCAATTCGGCCGTTTCCGCTTCGGGCTGGCGTCGACAAGAGTGGCCGGGCACCCAAGCTTGTTCAGCCGGCGGGCCATCCGGGCTAAATATCCCGACAATAAAACCACGTGCCCGTTTTCAACTCGGAATAACTTGTATTCCTTGGTTTGGAAAAACATCCGTTGCCCGGTAACGGGATTCCGCTTGGCGGCGCCGTGTACTTGCTCGACGTGCTCGTATTGCAGGTCGTGCGTCAGGGCTTTGATAAGGCTTGAACTCAGAGGACCGCCGTCGGCAGCGGTGAGCGTCAAAACATTGCCGACACGTTTAATAGTTACCGGCTGACTCATTACCGTTGTCGTTTCCTGGCCCGGCGACTGGCTCGACTGATATGACTTCAAATGTCCCATACTTTTCCTGTGAATTGTTAAATGGCGAGAAGCCACGATACTTGCCAATCAAAGTAAGCATGTGCTCGAATTCGCCAAGTGTGATCTCTTCTGGAACGACAGCAGAAATAACAACCGTGTCTCCAGGCCGAAAAGCCTCGTGCAGTGCGTAATGTGTTTTTGCCTGCTCGCCCTGCTGGCTCACAATCGTTCGCCGCCAATCAGGCCGTGGCTCGCCAACGATAACCGGACACCAATCGATCTTTTTTACTGCCGTGTGGTGCCGGTTCGACAACTTGGCAGCGTAACGCATACCAGACAGCCAAGCCGAAGGCAAGAACATCACGCGATTGCTCGGGTCTCGATCGAAACAGAAGATCGTTTGACCGTGCTTGCGACGCTTTGCGGCCCCGAGGCATACCCGGTTAAATCGCAGCGTAATGGTGACTTCTTGCATACTACTTGGTGTCCGTATCCAATTTTTTGTCTGTCGGCAATTTAAACGTCTTCATGTGCGTGGCGTAGGCTTCGATTTCTGCGGGTGTTTTGAAAAATAAGTTAGGGGCGAAAAGCCCGTCTTTTTTTCCGCCGCGGTTTTCCAGTGCCTCCAACCAGTTATATCGCAGATACCTGGCCAAAGCCTGTGACGCCCGAAGGTCGCCGCGAGGGCCGCCGCCGGCAGCAGTATAAATGCGATACAAAAAATTTGCCGGGTCTTTTACGTCTGCGATCTGTGGATCCTGTGTTTTCCATGTATTTAATACAGTGGCACACCGAAACTCCCGCGTCCGCCGCAAAATGCACCCGATGTCTGACACCTTGTCCTGAATCTGCGGTGTTAATCCGAGAAACAATTCAAGTTTTGCGGCCCGATCAGGAAGCCTGCGGTCGACATACCAGCGCGGGTCAATAATCTCGGTCAATAGCCGAGCCAAATTTTCCTCGTTTATTGTTGGAATAAACCGTGCGGCTTTGTACGCCGGGTGCAGTTGCAAATATGCCTGCGTCGCGTCGTCAAAAACAAAACGCGTTCGCAGCATCCGAGCAAGCATGGCGTACGTCGGATAGTCGTGCATAGAGACAGGGTGCCAGCCGCCGCACGCCGGTGCCAACCCTGTCGTCCGCATTTGAAGCAGAACCACACGCGGATCCGAAATATCATCCCGGTGGTTGAGAATATTCGGCCCGGCGACTTCGACAGCCGCAATTTCGCGTTTGTATTTACGCAAATACAACGCAGAAATTAACTCGGCATTTTGGGGCGTGCCCAAAACACGTACCGCTTTCCCGAAGCCTGTCAAAACCGAAGACCTGAGAAACTCGTCTACGATTTTCTCGGAGTTCACCGGCGGCCCGATGTTTTTGGAATACCACACGTGCCCGTTGGCGGCGGTGTGCAGTTTTAACGTGAGTTCTTCAGTTGTGTGGTACATGCCGAAGTTCCGGTGCTTCAAGTTCAATCGTCGACTCAAACAAATGCGACAAATTAGACGCGTGGGTTACAAGTAAACACTGTAAACCTTTTGACGTAGATAAGTCACGCAATTTTTCGAGCACCGGAGCGAGTGCACGAATGCGTGCCGCGTCGAGAGACGCGGTCGGTTCGTCGAGAGCAAGCAATCCGATCTCTTCGGCGAACATTGCGTTGACTGCAACACGAAACGCCAAAGCGAGCACGGTCTTTTGCCCAATCGACAACCGCTGTGCCGGCACGTCACGACCATCAACAAACTTCGCCCGAAAACTTGGAGTACCGTCCTCGGCAACAGCGACAACAAAGTTTACGCCAAAAATCTGCAACAGTTCGTTGATCGCCGTTTCGAGCTTCAGCAAGTTACGCTGGGCCACGAGCCGCGGGGCGTTCTTTAATGCTTCGCGGGCCTGTTCGGCAATCTCAAGCCACTGGCGCGTTTTGACGCTTTCTTTTTCCTGCCGCTTTGTGGCCTCATACTGCTCGTCTAACTTGTCGCGGTCAAAGACCAACTGATTCTTTTCCTGATCCAACTTTTGCCTGGCCGCAACCTGCTCACGCAATTTTGCCAACCTAGTTTCAGCCAGGTGGGCGTCTGCCTGCGTGACTTTTATGTCAGCAATTTGCTCCTTAAGTTGCACCCGCTGTTCTTTGATTCTTTCCAGTGTGCCGGAGAGTTTGCCTTTCTTTTCTCTGGCTTCCATCACAATTGGCGTGATTTCAGCTTTGACCCGCTGGAATTCCTCGTACTCGTTGACCGTCTTTTTAAGTTCGTCCTCGCTCTTTTCCGGAGGTTTGACGGCGACAAGTTTAGCCTCGGCTTCCGCGAGTTGCTTTTCTCGGGTATCCAGTTCGCGGTCTTTCTTTTCCCAGGTTTTATAGGCCGCGTCGACTTCTTGATACTTTTTGAGTGCCGCCTCGTTCTCAGCAATCGTCGATTTCAAAAGAGGAATATCGGACACCTGGGTGCGTTTTAAATGTTCTTGCAAATCCGAGGTAGGCGTCATACAGGTAGGGCAGCAGGCAATACCGTCGGCTGAAAACGTCGCGACGAACTTTTCCAGTTCCTTCAGTTGCTTACGCAGAACGCCAATGTGCTCAAGTTTTTCTTCGATCACGCCCTCAGCAATAGCCGGTACTGCGACATTGGCTAGGCGCTGTGCCGATAATGCTTCTCTGGCGGCTTGAAACTCTGCTTTAGCTTTTGCCACGCTCTTGTAACTCTGCCAGTGCCCGAGAGCACTTCGGGCCGCGGCGTGGGCGGACTCTTGTCCGCTGGTAACATCAACGAGGGCGGCAAGGTCGTCCTCGTGCTGCTGGCTGTCTGCTTTAATCGACTCCAATTGCTTTTCATATTCAATCTCCTGCTGTCCGAGTTGTGTAAGGTCGGTCGCTGCCTTTTCGCGGGCTTCCCATTGCTTGAGAATCTCCTGATCTGACTTTTGCAGTTTCAGGAATTCGTCAAAAGAAGGCAACTTGCGGATCTGTTGCTCGACGCCGACAAGTGCGTGCTCGACCGCCTGCTTTTCGAACAGCAGTTGGGACGAGGTCTTGACGATCTCAGGAATCTGAATCTTCGCCACTGATTTGCCAATAACGTCCTGGCACTTGTCCGCCTTGGCTGTATTAAATAGACGCTGGAAAAATTTATCCGTGTCGGTTTGGTTGTCGTCGATGAACGAAAAGATGTCCGTCTGGCCGACAATGATGAACCGGCCGATAAACTTGGCGTCGACACCCAAGAGTTTCTCGATGGCTGCCGTGACGGCCTTGTCGCCGCGGGCTGCCTCCTTGCCGTCAACCGAAAGAATCGACGGCTCTTTCTCGGGCAGCAGATAGCGAGTCACAATGGCGATGTGCCCGTTGTGCTCGAACTCCAGCGTTACGAACGAAGGCTCGCCCTCTTTCGCGTACTGAGAGATATTGTCGGCCTTGACGCCGAAGTTTGGATTTTCGCCGGTCAGGGCCCATCGAATCGCACCGAACAGGCTGCTTTTCCCGGAGCCGTTCTCTCCGAGAATCGCGACCAGTCCTCGTGTAAATTCACACGTCCGCTGTCGATGGTGCACCCAATTCCGGACTTCCAGTTTCAAGAGTTGCATCGTCTAGTTCTCCCACATATTTAGAAAACTGTGCATCAAACTCTTTTACAGGGTCAGGAGAGTTTAAAAGTGCCGTGGCCAGTTTGTAGGCTTCCGAGGTGTCCCCCAAAAGGTCGGCTACGGCGGTGGTCAAATCGTTCTTGGACGTGTCCCGGCTGGTCATGGCGGAGCGGGTATTCGATTTCTCGGTTATTGCTTCACACGCAATATGCCCGAAATGGGATACCGCCGTCATGATCCGTAAATATGCGTCTGGAAGCCGTTTATCGAACTTGATCCGGATCAGCGGCTTGTTGATCTCTTCGGGCAGTTCCGAGTCGAGCATGGCCTGGATTTCTTTGGCCAGTTGCCCGGCACAGAGCCTGTCCAGGGTCTCGACGTCTTTGACAACATAATTCGCGAAACGGCGCGTCTTTAACTGGACGGGCTGGAACTCAATTTGTTCGTCGGTCCCTTTGCCGATCACGAAGAAAAACTTGTCCGGTGACTCGGCCATGTCCTGCATAGCCGTAGACCCGGGCGACAGCATCGTGATGGGCTTGCCCTGGGCGTTAACGCCGGTCACAGTCTTGGTCACGTGAAAGTCGCCGGCCAAAACGATCTGGGCGTGGTGTACGTCCGTCAGGTCGCATTCGGTACGGCCGATCTCGCCCATGAAGTCTTTCCAGACCTGATGGGTGATCAGGATTTGCGTGTCTGTAGGCACCAGCGTCTTCAAGGCCTCTTGGATCTCGCCTTTGGGGTGCCAGTCTAGGCCCCACACTGTTACACCGCCGAACTCAACGCCCGCATCGTGCAGGTGAATAGGCCACGGGTGTACGCTTAGCCACGGCGCGTTTCGGTCGTACTCGTGATTTCCCTGAATGTAGTAGGCGTTGACGTTGGCGTTCTGCAGCCGCGTCAGCCCGCGGGCAAGTTTGGCAATCGGCCGGGCTAGGTTTTGCTTTTTCTCAAGAATATCGCCGCCCATAATCAGCGGCAGTTTATGTTGGATGCAATAATCAACGATTTGTTCGAAACTGTAGTAGGCATCACCGTAGATGCCCGGGCGCGACGACCACGCACCGTCTTCAAGGTGCAGATCGGCACAGAACACAAACAACGGTTCCACTCAGTGCCTCCTACTCATCTTCTTCTTCGTCATACTCGTCGTCGACGTCATCATAGTCTGGATGCTGGTTTTTCTTCCACCCCTGGTCGTATTTCTGCGGCCACGATTTCAAATTGGCGTCATCCGAAGACTGAGCCAACGGAAAATTCTGAAACAATTTCAACTGCGGCAAAAACTTGGAAAACATATTGAACATCGACGAATCTTTTTTCGCCGTGATGCTGCTCGTGTCGTCCAGTTGTTTAAAAAGTTCGTGCCACTCGTCGGGTTTGCCGCTGAACCAACCGGCATCTTTCTTTTTCTTGCCGAAATTCGGGCTTTCGGCAACAGTAAACACTTTGAAAAACGACAAGGCAAAAAGATCCGCCAAGTCGTCAAGGGTCGGGCCCGAGAATACTGGTTTGCGGAAAAACCCACGCAGGCTGGGTAATTCGTGCAAACTGCGTTCAAACTCAGCATGCATGTGCTGAAGTTCAACAGCCATTTTTGTCGCCAGTGCGGCGTCCTCAATGGCTCCATAGTCGGGATTCATGAGTCCCATGACAGATGTCACAAGACTGAAATCCCGGCGCATAGCCGCCACATACGTGCGGATAAATTGCTTTTCCGCCTGCGACATTTGCTCTGGGTGCAACATAGGGCCTCCGTGCCCGTAACTCAAACGTCAGCCTCCGAATAGCCGGGGTGAGATTCGAACTCACGTTTTCTAGCTTATGAGGCTAGCGAGGACGACCAGACTCCTCTACCCGGCGTCTTTTTTTGATTTTAATCGTTTGAACGTGCGGCAGCGATGGCAGTTCGCACAGACCAATTCGCATTTTTTAATTTCTCTGTGCACCTTACGGCGTGAAAAATTTGTATTAATCATGTTGGCAATAGCGGCTACTTTTTTGCCGCGCACATGATCGTACTCCATGACGTAGTGCGGGTAAAACTTTCCGCAATCAGCACACGGGGTGGCTTCTTTTAAGTCATAAACTTCCCGCCGATTGCGTGACGACTGTTTTTTTACACGACCCTTCTGTTCGTCCTTGTGAAGTTGATACCACCGCCGCGACGCTTCCCTGCGCTTTTCTGGGTCTTTGTAAGGCATCCTTGCCTCTATAAAACATTAGTGTTATTGGCAGAACTTTTGTAAACTGTAAACTAGTCTACCTATAAGTGCAAGGACGCACACCATGAAAACAAGAAAAAAACGCAGTGTAATTTGGAGTATGCCTTCAGCTCAGTTTGCCGCATTAGTAAAAAAAGCAACAAGTATCGGACAAATCCTCGCACATTTTGGACTTAAAAATAAGGGCGGTAATCATCACACAGTCCGGCGACGTATAGCAGCCGAGAGTGTCGACATGTCCCATATTCCAGTCGGTCGTGGAAGCAACAAAAACAGAACATTTGGCCCGCGACAGACACTCAAAGAACTTCTTGTCAAAAACTCAACCTATCAAGCAAATCACTTCAAACAAAGACTCGTCAAAGAAGGGCTGCTGCCGTACATGTGTGCTGACTGCGGTTTAAAACCGTACTGGAACAAAAAACCACTTGTGCTTCATATCGAACATAAAAACGGAGATAGGCACGACAACCGGCTTAAAAATCTTTGCTTTTTGTGCCCGAACTGCCACAGTCAAACACCGACATACGCTGGTCGAAATTCGGGGACTAGGATTCGAACCTAGATAAGCGCTTCCAAAGAGCGCTGTGTTGCCGTTACACCATCCCCGAGCGTATGTCGCTGTTAGGCACTGGCTTTTTTCCTAGCCAATAATTCCTTGAACTTTTTTGCCACCGCAATTGAGGCCAAGTTATCGCTTTCGGCGTTGTGCTCTACGCCCGTCTGAATGTTGAACAACCTGCGTAGGTATGGTAGCCCGCACCCGCCCTCGATCAACTTGGCTGACAGCATAAGTCTGGCTGACGCACAGGTGTCGAGGGCGGGGTGCGTGAAATAGTTTCGCCACTCGTTGTCCGGCAAGAGATACGCCTGAAGAAAGCGCATGTCGAACGGGAAGTTGTGCCCGGCGGGAATGAGTTTGTTCACGCCCGTCACGGCAATCGCTTCCTTGAGAAACGGCACAAGGATCTCTTTCGTTTCCGCCACCGTAAAACCGTGCTCGTCGTTGTCAGCCAACTTGATGTTGTTGACTTCCATGGCTTTGGGGTGCGTCACATACGGCGCATGCTTTACCCGCACGTACACGCCCGGGTCAAAGCCATACGTGGGGATGATGTTGAAATTTTCATCCGTTACGATGGCTGACAACGTGAGCAGACTAAACTCTGGAGTCAGCCCGCCGGTTTCGGTGTCGAAGAAAACGTACATAATTAGGGCTCGCCGGGGTCGAAATCGTCATTGGGGTGGAAACTCACGAATTCGCCGCCGGCTTGATTGAAGATCAATCCTGGCAAACCGCCGTTCTCTTGGGCGGCCCTGTTGGCGACACGGGCCAGTTCTCTGTAAATCGCCCGGCCACGAATCTTGCCGAACTTCAACGTCAACAGGCTTTCGACCGTGACGTTTTTCTCGACACTTTCTGGCACGGGGTCATAAGGTGCGTCGTCGTCAAAGTTGTCAAACTCAAAGTTTTTGGCACTCATGAAATATCGGCCCCTTTCAGGGCCCTCAATATGATGGTTCGATCTGAAAGTGGAAACAAATAGATGCCGAACGGCGTGTTCTCACGAGGCGTTTCGTGCCGCATCAGAACTGTGTCACCACGAACAAGTTTGGCTATTGTGTACGGTCCGTTTGTTGTCGCTGACGCATCAACTACAACAGCCAGATCTGTGTCGGGGATTGGGAATTTTACAGAGGCCCCGACGGGCCCGGTAGCTCCAGTTGCGCCTATCCTAGCTGCTTCTCGCTCTATGTCAAATACATGTACAAGAGGAGATAAGTCGACATCAATGCAATTTACGGGATGCGTAAACTTCCCCAAACTATCATTGCTGGTAATTGCGTGCAGATAGCACAACAAAAGCGACGAGATGTCAGCATAGTCAGTCAACGTTTCGCACCGGTCTGCGGCAACCGGCAAAAACTCGCCAGATTCAAGAAGTGCAATTGGCCCGCCGGCAGCAAGGGCCGATTCCCACGCAACACCGCGGATTCGCACGCCGTGGTGTCCGCTATACAACACAGGTCGCAACCCTATTTCGGCACACAACCGTTCATCGACGGGGTTGTGTTTAAAACAGCGAGCAACCATGCGCGGCTGAAAAATTTCAGAAACTCCAGGCCGGGCAGTCACCGGCTCGTCTGCATAGTGCTCAGCGAGTTCGGCGACAACGGCTTCAAAGACAGCCTGCGTGGCGTCTTCCGGACTATCCGCGAGAATGTCACAGAACACGGCTACTGCGTCCAACAGAATGCGATAAACCTTGTCTGTATCAAGCGGCACCTTGGCGTACTGGGAAATAACCTCCGGCCCGCGGACGAGCACAGCCTGAGTGAACGAAAACGAAATCTTTTCCCACGGCACATCCGCTACTTTGGAATAAAAATTTGCCAGTGCGTGAGCGGACTGGCCGCCAAGTTCTTGCACTCGGCGCAGCAACTCGACGGCGGCCGAAATAGCAAACGCCGTCTTACGAGGATTTTCCGTCGATAAACTTTTTATGAGTGTTTTAACGTGCTCTGACACGAGATCTTTTTGAGTGGTCATGTGGAATGTTTCCGTCATACACGTCGTCACAGGCCCGCAACAATTTGTTTACGGCTGTCGTGTACTTTCCTTTGATGTGATAAAAATGCCCGCCGTGGCTGTTTACTTGTTCCTGTATATCGTGAGGTGTCGAACCGACCTGAATAACATGAAACGTATTCAAGTACTCGTTCGCCACGGCCGACCGTACTGCTCGCACGGTGGCTAGAAGAAGTCGGCACCAGCGCTCTGGCTCGCCAACAATTACAAACGTGCCGGCAAAAATACCGCTGGCGGCACGTACCTGTTCGGCAAACACGAGGTGGTCGACGTATGCCGCGGCGCCCCAGGCCGCACCAAGTTCAGTTCCGCGAATATCCGGCTCCAAGTGTGCGGGAAGTTCGCCGAATTCAGCGTGCACCGTAATCGGCAGTTTGAGCCCCAGGGCTTTGGCGAACAGGCTTTCGTTTTTTTTGCTGTCTACGGCCCACCGGCTGAACGCTTCGCCCAAACCGACTCCGTTCATCGCAGCCATCCGCACGACTGTATTTAGGGCTATTGGTGCGTCAAGTTCGCGGGTCGCGGCACTAGCCGTGAACGCCAATTCTGTAAGAAATTTGCGGTCAAGAATCTTACAGATGTCCGCCCGTGCTTTATGTTGACTTAAAGCGTCAGCACCTAAGAAAAAGCACACAGGTTTGCCGGCAATCCGGCAACCCTGCATCACACGGGCCGCACCTGTTGAATTGTTGGAAAAAATCCTTTTTGGTTTGGCGTACACGCGGTCGGACTGTCCGGGGCCAGGAATGCTCGTCGCGGTGAAAACGGGAAACACGCTCCTAATTGTGGGTGCCAGTAACGCTGCTAATTCCGGCGTTGGCTCATCCTGCATGACCGGGCCGGCGCCGGTTAATAACCATTCCGCCCGCACACCTATACGCGACACGATCTGGGCGGCCATGCTGGTGCTCAGTGCCGACCGGTTGCCGCTGTGTAGGGCCTGATACAGATGCCCGTAATTCAGATTCAAGGCGTCAGCAAACTTGCATACCTTGCCGCCGAACAACGCATCACATATGTACTGGGCTCGTTGGCGGATCGCTAGCGTCTTGTGATCTAAGCATCGCGGCTCTTTTGGCGAACTTCTTCGCTTTGGCATGAGCAGAATACTCCCGCATGTACTGAATCAACGCGCGGCCTGTCTTCACAAACGCCCCGGTTCCGCTGATCAGGCGTATGTTGTGCGTGGCGTTTAAATACGCCGCGACCAACTGGTTATACCCAGTGAGCAGCCCGATTGGATACTGACAAAAGTACCCAAACAAGTTATAGAAGTCTTCGAGCAGCGTTAGCCGTTCGTTGCTCAACCGAATAGATTTGTTTAACACTACTCGGCTGCCGGTACGCGTGAGCACCGGCACTTTTACTCCAGCCTTGTGCACGAAGAACTGCCGGATTTCAACTTGCCAGCCGGCCTCGTCCGGAATGACGACAATACGCCACAGCGACCCAAGCGTTTTCCGCTGGATCTTTTTCTTGGCTACAAGCCGGGTATACCGAGCCTTGTGCTTTTCAATAACGTTCCGCAAAAGTGCAGCGTGCTCGGCTACCTGGAATGAATCTGTTCCATTTTTGATATCAAAATTCGGAGCAGGCACATACTCACGCACAATACGGCATACAGCGACAAGATCGTTATCATGTTTCACCAGTTTGTTGACGGCGTTTTTAACATACACATATTGTGCTATGGTGATGTTCGCCCAGCAAAACGGACAAATGTGCGTCCGCCAGCACGGACGAATCTTCACAGATCTTCCGTCCTTGGAATAAAAATGCACCACGGTCGGCCGGCAGTGCATACAGCGCCGAAATGCGTTACTAAATTTTTTGAAATCGAAATCGGGGTGGTAGGGCGACGGATTACCTTTTACGGGCAACCACAATTCGCTCCCCACGAGTTCCCGTAGCCTGGCGATCCATTTTCTGCGGATCCCATTCAGCCGACCGGTCACACGCCGAAGCGTTTTGTTTTTCCGCAGGCCAAACACGAACTGCAAAGCAAAAACTTTGCTAATGCGGGTTCCGACGTTGTCGATATGCCAGCGCCGATACCGAAACTCTCGAACATGCTCGACAAAGTCGAAATCCATTTCTACATCCGTTTATAACGTACGAACGGGTCCTTCCGCGGCGGGTCAGGAAACATGAGCGTCAGGCTTTTAAACACAAAAGGAAACAAAACCACGCCGAGCCAGCCGATAGCGAGCACAGCAAACACCGTCACGCATACAGCCAGCACCACACGCAGAATAAACAACTGGAGCACCACACGCAGAATAAACAACTGGAGCCGCTCGGCCCGCTCCCAGGAGATATTAGTTTTAAAGATGTGGTGCTCGTCCAACAGTTTGTCGAGTTCAGGGACGTCGCTCATTGCGGCGCTGTCGGTTGGTGGTGGTGGTGGTCACAAATAACGAGATCTCGATTTTTCATAAAATCACGCACAATTTCCAAACTAACAGGGCGGAAATCATGACAATCTACGCCAACGTCTAAAGACTTGCCGCCAATGTCGGTCAGGCTTCCGTGGCTGTGCCCGTGCAAAAGCCAAGAACTTCTGTGCATCTGATTCCACACGCGCATAGCGTAATGAAAAAGCACAATTCTCTGTTTGTGTTCTCCGCCTAAATCTATTTGGATTTCGTGGTAATCCTTCACCATCGTCCAGCGTGAATTTTTCTTTACCTCGTCACGATCGTGATTGCCGCAAATAAGCCACTTTTGACCATTCAACCGACTCAAAACGGCGTCAATAGGGTCGGCGTGTTTCTTGCCCCACGACAAAGCAAAATCGCCAAGGTGAAAGACTGTGTCGCCCGGCAAAACACACTCGTTCCAGCGCGCAATTAATACTTCGGTCATTTCCTCTAAACAAGAAAACGGCCGCTGCGATTGAGCGATAATATTTGCGTGATTAAAGTGCGTGTCACTTGTAAACCAGATCATTTTGTGAGACCCTGAACCGAACTATTAGGTTTTTCCGACACGTTCGAACTGTCAGGGTTTTCTTGACGGTTGCCGTTCGCGGCCCTGTATTTCTGATAAATCCTCGCAACCTTGATGTGCTGCGCCTTAGACAGCGGAACTTTGCCGTAGCACTCCATGACAAAATTACGCTCCCAGTCGGTAAGCAGACCCACGACCCGCTCGCCACACAGAAAACGAATCTTGGCGTCAGTTTTCGTCTCATGCGCCGCCACGTCGAACGATGGGTTGTTTGGATCTGCGGTAACACTCGACGTGCCGCCAGCGCCTTCGCCCATCTTGGAACCTTCTAGCTTTTTGACCATCACTATTGCTCCCACGGTTTTTGCACGTCAGCCATTTACCGTCGCCATAAAATCGTACAAATCATCAAGCGGCAGCCGAATCGCGTAGCCGTTCTCTGCCGTTAAATCGTCCGTAAGGCCAACGTCGCCTAGGCGCGAGACCATCACAATCTTGACCAACTGCCCAGCCTCGCACGGAACTTTGTCAAATTGCGGTTCGCCCTTTTCGTTTGAGTGGCCTTTCCAGTGCCACATCTCGACGGGTTTCTTGAGCCGCGCAAATTTATAGGGCCAAGTCTCGGGCCTATGCGGCAGCCAACCGTGATCCATAGGATGTCCTATAAATTCAAGCATCAGACAGAGCTCCACATACAGTCTTCCGGTAATGCCCGCGGCGTACTAAACGTAACTTTGGTGACTTCCTTTGTTTCGTCGAACATAACGGCGGGCCCGCTGAACGCCGCCGTAGTACCGTCTGAAAATTCAAGAAACACAGACTGCACCATCGGTTTTTGCTTGGTGGTTTTCAGCCACTCACCGATCGACGTTACGTGCATTTCTTTAGGTGTTACTGGTTCTTTTGATTTCTTAGATCGTTTTGCCATAGTTTGAATCCTTCCTCGCATAACGCCGGCGGTCCATCTTCAGTCGGCTCGTCTCCGCGACACTGTGGGCACGCCCTACAGTGCTCGGAAAACAACGGAAAAAATACGCGCTGCTCCAGAGCATTCAATCGTTTTTCAGCGCGATCGAGCCGCCAATATACGTTTTTTGTTGCATAAGTTTCTTGCGCCGCGGCGGGTGCGACACTATTTGTGTTCGTATCTTTTTTGTTAGCAAATAACAACACAAGAACAATCGAAACTGCGGCGGCTATCCCGATGCGATCCCACATAGTGTATTTTTCTTTGTCAGCCATTTACTTATCCTAGTCGTTTCAGCAGGTCGCGAAGCGTAGCAGCAAGCGGTTCGCGCCCGGCGTTTTCTAAGTGCATAATTATCAAAATTACATTTGCTCGTTCTTCGATAGTTAATCGCAAAGACCGACAATGCGCGACTAATTCATCCTGCATCAGTTTTCCAGTCGGGTCGCCCACAGCGGCACGAATGTCCGCAAGCAAACCGAGCAAGCGCGCGTTCGATTCGCGAAGATCGTAAACCTCTTGCGGCGTCCAATCAGCGTCACAGCCACACTCGGCTTCGCTGTGCGCGTGGCATTTGCATTCCTTGCCGTCAGCCACCTTTGCACCTCTTTTTCTTTGGACACTCTTTATAGCCGCACACCGAGCATTTACCCCACTGGCCGACGCGGTTCTGATCACAACCTGAGCACCAGAACTTCCGCTTACTGGGCTGCTGAGCCTTCTGCCGGTTGCTGGCAATTTTGGGAAACGGAATGTACGGGTCTTCGCCGTCTTCTAGTGTGCTCATTGCGTTACCCTGCCACGGCGTTAAAAACACGGTCGTGCAGCAGGGCTACTGAAATCACATATCGACTGCTGGATGTGGCAAAAATTTTGTACCCGGCATAATCGGGAAACGAGATTACAGTCGGCATGCCGCGTAATTCCTCGTTGATGCCGTCAAGCGTACGTTCGTTGGCTCCGAGCATAATGCCGGGCGAATCAGTCAGATAACCCATGTTATGCCAATCCCTTGAAGTCATCTCGCGGGCTGAACCAATCGTCCTTGACGATGTGGCCGATTGCCTCAACGCCGCCGTGATCTCCGCGAACCCGAATCGTTTTTCCGACCAACTTGCCCCACTCGGCAACGTCCGCGATCTCAAGCACCCGCCAGATGAAATGCCCCGCTGGGCCAGTGAGCGAGTGATGCGTGCAAGACTTCGGCAAGTAGAGAGCGTATCCGCCGAAGCCTTGGCATGTGCCGCCGTAGTCCAGTTCGATCCATGCCGACAGCACGCCGTGATCGGCCTTCGTCAGCGTGGCCCCGCGAATGATTGCGTTTTTCACTTCGATCATCTGCCTCTCCTCGTTGATGGCATAACCAGCGGATGAAGCGGACGGCGAAGCCGCCGCTTATCCTGCGTGATATCCACGTACTTCGCGCGCTCGACGCTGATCTCAAGGGCTACCATTTCTGGCGATTCTGCTATTACATACCCGCCGTCGACAACGACAGCCCCGATGTTGTCGACTCGAATGGTAAGGTCTTTGAATTTTGTTGTCATTTAATCACCGTTGTCGTGCCGTCTGCGTATCCACCGCCCGGCAAAGTCTTCGTCACAATTTGAACCTGCGGCTTGGGCGGAATCCGACCGAACCAGATACCGCAACCCAATATGCCAATACGTATCGCTGGCGCGGAAGAAACGCCGATATGCAAAAGACACCCAAACCCCATCCATTCAAATCGCGCGCCCCACTGGCGCTCTAAATTGTATTTTGTCGTTGTTACGGTCCATGCAGTCATTTATGCGTCTCCAACAATTTCTACAGATATCTGTTTGCTGCGCTCTTGCCGGTCCAGCCACATACGTTCTTCCTGAAGATGGCACTTTGCCGCGCCAAGAGATTTAAACGTCATCGGTTCGCCGCGAACTGAGCCACTGAAGTACTCCCGTAAACGCTTCAAATAACATGTCCAGAACAACCAACGATAAGCGACCTGCCACCATTCCTTGCCGTTGCCGTCAGTGAATTTGACAAAAAAGTATTTCCGCGTGGGACAATAATCTGTCCAGAGATAAGACTTCTCGCCGGTCACGACGTACATTCCGCACCTCCAAATTTTTTCAGTATCCCGCGAAGTGCGTTGGCGTCATCTTCGGCCTGTATCGCAATCCAACCGCGGGGGTTTTCTGCGTCTCCAGCAATCCGATGAAATGCGTCAATAGCCCTTTGTATTGCGCCGCGTTCGAAGGGGGTAAGCACAGACTGCGGATGCCTGTACAACGGAACCACTACTCCGGGCGGATTTAAATTTGCATGAAACTCGGCGTCGTGTAGCGTGAACTGCACCATCTTGCGAAAAACGCCGTCAACTTGCACAGCCCACGCCACCGGTTCTTGCTCGCTGCTCATCGTCGCCCCTCCGCTATTTCAAACAACAAATTAACGTCGTCTTCTTGTGTTCTGCCGGGCGCGTGTGGGTACACTTTCAATCGTTTCAACACTAGTGCAATCCCGGCAATCGCTTCCCGCTCATCGTTTGTGAGTGTGGGCACCATTTTCACCACACGGCAGGGGCCGTCTGGACTTGCGGAGTTGTACCGCTCCATTGCCGCCTCATATGTTACATATGCAGCAAACGCCCCGTAGTGATCGTCTGCCACCACCCACGCGACAGGCTCCGGTAAGTCAGCCATTGTTCACGCCAGCCCTCTCATACAGCCCGCGCAAAGCAATGTAGTCGCTCATTGCTTCGTCGCTGTCGTTCGCCACTGTGTCCCTAATTAAACTGGCCGCCCGTTCTACAGCCCGCCGCTCCGCGTCGCTGAGCGGAAAGTCCATCTGCACAATCACGTCGCCGCCGCACACAGACAGCGTGGCGTCCTGGTCCGCAAGGCGCCGAATAGCCGCATCCTGTTCCGCGATGCGCCGAAGAGCGGCACTGGAGCCACGACGAAGGGTTTCAATTACATCCCGGCAATCCACTAAAAGTGCACGAACCTTTTCGTGCTCCATGTGCTCCGGATTAAAAAACCCGCCGCTGGCTAAATAGTCGGTTATCCGATCAGTAATGTCAGCCATTGGTTCCTCCAAGCCTTTTCCGTAAACCGCGCAAAACAGCCGCCGCTTGCGCTGCGTCTTCGAGACCCACTCTGTCGTATTCGTCGGCTTGTCGAATGCAGTAATCAATGGCCGCCCACTCCTCCGCAAAAAGCGCTGGCGGCCCCGGAACTAACACGGCCGGATTATTTTTCTCGGCAGAGAGAACTTTTTGAATTTCTTCTGCGGTAAATGGCCGGGATACAGTTACCGGCGACGCTGGCATCACCGCCGGGTCGATGAGCACGCGGTTCTTTTCGCCGCCCTCTCGGTGATGCACGCCAAGAATGACAGCCTCTGGGCAAAACTCCTTGACCAGTGCTATAGCCCTTTCAGCCGTCGGGGCTACGCACTTGGCACTGGCGTTGCGGTAGTACGTGACGGTGTTCTTGTCCGTGCCGTCTTCGTTTTTATACGTGTAGTCATACGGATACTTGTACCGCATGTCCCACATCTGAGCGCCGTCTGCGGCTGCAATCAAGTCACTCATACTTCCTCCTCCTCGACATCGTGAGCGTGGTGCTCCCGCATTTCTCGAAGCCACGCAAACAATGCCGGCGAGTCCGTGCTTAACAGAATTTCGTCCGGTAGTTTTTCCAAAGCCTCAAGCGGCGAGGCTGTCCCAAACGGCTCCCCGGTGTCCCAGTGGTACTCAGACGACAGAAACTCAGTGTTGAATTTCTGGCGAATACCTATGAAATCCTTCTCGGCCGCGTTGTAAACGCCCAGGCTCAGGTTTCGCGACGCCAGCCGGTATAGCTGCCGGTCTACGCAATGCTCAAGCAAAATAATCTTCTTATGTCGCATCGTTCCTCCGTGTTATGGCGTGCCGACAACCGGCAAACCAAGTTTCAATTCTTTGATTCTGGCTTGTACCGACGGCGACAGTTCTAACGACGCCGCCGACAACTTGTCTTCTTCAGGCGTTGGGTTGTCGGCAAAGGTGAAAGCCCGTTTGTTCTTCGGTCGCGGGGGCAATCCGTGCTGCTTCACAGCGGCAGTCAATTGCCCGGCGGTTATCCCGAGATGTCGGGCTATCTCCGCTTGCGTCAGAGACCTGTCGTACCACGCGGCCCGCAATGCTTCTACATCGACCACGATTACAGATCCTTGTAATGCTCTTCAATGATTTCAGCGATTTGTGTAAACGTCGCGCCTTCGTCGTTCAAAGCCATCAGCGAGTCCGCATCAGCGTGCTCATTGCCGGTCACGATCACGGCACGGCAGGGTTTACTTGAAACAGGAAAATGGCCCGAATCTGTCTGCACCCCCGCCCACCGCTGAACTATTTTCGGCAAATGCGTGGGCTGGCATTCCGTATCGGGCAAATAGAACGTAACTTTATTTTTGTTTCCGGAACTCGTATTCCATTGTTTTTTCACAAACGACGGCATAACCTTCTGGCCGCGCTTGCGTCGGTCCTGCTGGTACAGTTCACAGAGCACGCCGAGGCAACAGTGCCTAGTTACCCCCGCCCTGGTTTTCTGCTTCAGCACCGAGTGGCCCTGCTTGTACTTCTTCGACCGCAGGGCTTGCACCCACTTCTCCATGACTGTCTTTTTCACAACAAAGTACCTCGTTTTTTGGTGCTATGGTTAATGTGCGCTTGCATGGCCGCGTCGCGTGTTTCTTTGTCCGGAAACTTATCCGCAATCGCGACAAGTTCAACCGCATCTAAATACGCGCGATACGTTTTTGAGTAAGCGCAACCCCAGGCTTCGTCATGTGCAAACCAGTCAAAATGCTTTTGCGAAAAAGCGTTTTTTGCTAAATCAGCGTGCACGTAATTCCAAGCCAACGCGTGCGCCCATTCGTGCACTAACGTGTCAACAGCCTGGGGTGCACCCATGTCTTTGTTGAGCGTGATAACGAACACTTCGTCTTCGGGCTTGGCGAGACATTGCCCGAGCAAACCGCCGGGCATCTTTTTGACAACAATTTTGACAGGCATCGCAGGCTGGCACCAGCGCTCTAACGCCGCCTGCACGAACACAAAGTGACGGTCTGTATAAAAAGACTGTTTATTCGATACTTTGCGCCTGATCTTGCGAATCGCTGTCGACACTTTGCGATCCAGGCTGCGTGTTTTCTTTTTCATCGCTTAAATCCAAAGGTTTGCTTTCGGTCAACTCTCCGGCACGGCCCATTTCAATACGCTCGCGCACTAATTGCACTGCCTGCTCGATGTCGTCGATTTCGACAAACGCGATTTTTTCTTGAAATAGCTGCCATTTGGTTTCGCCCACGCCGGCGATATTGATCTCGCCCGGATCCTGGTCCCGGAACTCTTCGAGCGAGGCGATGGCAATGGCCTCGGCCTGGTTCTGGAAAACCATGGCCCGGTTGTCTTTGTCAGCAAAAAACTTGGTCATCGTCCCGTCGGTGATCACCCAGCGAATAGGGCGCTCGCCGGTGTCCGCAAAGGCCGGGCGATGGACGTGGACATTCGGCCGGGTATTCGGAGCGTCGGGGCTGCAGCAGGACTTGAACTTGCGGCCGCTGCCGCAGGGGCAGCGGTCATTACGTTTCACAAAATTGGCGGTACGCCGAATAGCCATGGGTCACCTCCTTGTGGCGAAAACGAGCATCGTAGCAATATGTGTACAGGCGTCAAGGGCGATATCCAAACCAAGATTTTGCGTCAAAATTTGGGTCACAAACATCGACTCCACAACGACTTACGCCAAGCACACTGAATCAAATTTGTCCGACTTACGCTATCCAAGCGTATTTCCTTCGGAAATACCATGGTTATTCCGTCGAAGACGGAATCGGAATGGACTTTTGTAGGTCTATTCCAGATTTCAAATGAAACAAAGTACCCGGGTGCGGCCTGAGCACCATCTCGCTCAACTCTATGAACGGCTCGGCGAGTTTTCTGACAGCCACCGTACTGTTCCAAAGTAAGTCAGCCTCGCTGCGAGGGAAGCACTTTGCATCGCCATAAGCGACGTGCCAAAAGTCTGGAATGAAAATTTTATAGTTCGCGGGAAAAGCCCCGCTTTCAAAATGTTTGTAAAACTCTTCGCACGCGTCAGCCCACTGACGGAGTGTCGTGTAAAGTTTCACACTTTCCCCGAATCCGTTAACGGTTTCGTCATCACTGACGTATAACGTAAGAACTCTAAGATCTGGCGCGAACATACATTACTCCCAAAAGTTGCATGAAAAGTTTATTCGCGAATGCTGTGTTGTTCATGACAAGTCACTTGTATCTGTCGTGATTTTCAGGCCACCTGGTGTAGCCGACAATAGCTTTTAATTTGCTGACAAAGGTACCGACAGCCAGTTGTTTCTTCAATGTCGCGATTTCGTGATCTTTTTCTGCAATTTTTTCTTGCAGATGTCGTACGAGTTTTCGCTCGCTTTCGATCAGATATCGCAGGTCGAGCCCCAGCAGCGGATCACCGGCGGGTAATTCCGGCATGATCCACTGCGGCGAATAGCCTTCGCATTTACGCAATCGTTCGGTGTTTCGCTTGTCGAGCAGGTGCGTATACAGGGCGACCTGCTTGGGTTTCTTTTTGGTTGGCATGTAAACTCCGTTTACAAGTTTTTCAGGTTTGTGTTAAATTACTCAGTTGTAAGATCCCGTCGTCCGAGTCGCACGGACACGTCATGGGGTATGAACCCACAACGACACTGGCACGGGATAACCAGTCCGCTTCCTGCGTGATGAAGGCAGCACTTACAACGGACGAGTGAGCCAGGCTCTACTTGCGAGGAGGCTGCCTGGCGAGCGCTGTGAATTGTCAGGGAACGAACTTGCCGTCGTTCTTGATGATGTTCTTCATCAGGGCGACGAGACGCTTCTTGGGGTTGGGGTACCGGTCGTACCAGTCTCTGGCTTGCAGGTCTTGGTCGTCGTCACTTGTGGTGCAGAAACCACCGCAGCCGCCCTCAAACGCGATTTCGATTAACCGCAATTGTGCCGGCGAAAAGAACTTGGCAAACCCGTTGCTGAACGACGCGTCTTGTACGTTATCCACGAAGTCCAGCGTTTCGTTGTCAAAATCTTCCAGCGTCGTTTTGTTGTTATACAGCGTGCAACTCACGAACATCGCACCCAAGGCGCAGCAGTCGCACTTCGCAATCTGTTCGCCGAGAAACATCTCACGGACCGACGCGTCTGGGTCGTACTTGTCCGTGTCCCAGATGTGTATTTCACGCCCGCTCGCTGTTCTTGGGTTTGCCCATGATCCCTCGGTGGGCTTGAACCGACCGGCGGCGACCTGAGCCAGCACATCCTTGGCGATCAGCACGCGCTTCTCGGCCGCCGTGGCGGCCTTGAAAATCTTATTTCGCTTTTCGATTTCGGCCTTGACCTTGGCGGCCATGGCCGCGGGCGAGAGCTTTTTTGTTGTCTTTTTCTTTGTGGCGACTGTGGCCATCAATGCATTCCTTCTAATTTGACGATGTCGAAACCGAAGCCGAGGATGACGAACGTGATTCCGCGGCCCCAGTCGTAGGTGTAGTAGACGATCTCCGTGCGTGGGTCAAGGCGGAAACCCCACTCCCGCACGTCGTTTTCTCGCCGCGTGCCGAAGAACAAAAACGGCGTATACCAGGTAACTCGCAGTTTTCTCATGGCTATCCTTGTTCGTCGTCTTCATCTTCTTTGTCGAGTTCTCGGTCGAGCCATTGCGGGTCAAACGGGGGGCGAACGTCTTTGTGCTCGCCGTAATACCGGCGGATCGTAACGTCGTTGAGCGTTTTCTGGCCCGTGTGCACGATGCCGATAAAACCTTCGGCTTCGTGGCAGTACTCGAATTCGCCCTCAAATAAACGCACGCCGACAATTTCGTCTGTAAACGTCTCACTGTCGATCGTCGTTTCTTCGCCGGTTTTTTCGTCGACCTCGATTTCAAAGTCAACAGGCGTTACGACGGCGATAAAGTCTATCGGCACGGCCCAGTAACCGTCTGTGCCGTGTTCGTTATAGACAGCCTCATACTGGCCGTTTGCCGGCACGAGCGCTTTGATTTCGTGGGTTTCATTCGTTTTACGCATTACTTAAACAATCCTTGAGCCTGGAGCATGACGTGCTGAATGACGTCGATCACCACACTGTTGCCAAATTGCTTGAGGGCTTCGGCCGTACGGTGGTGCGGCTGGAATTCCTCTGGGAAGCCGTTCAGCCGGGCACACTCGCGTGGCGTCAGCCGGCGAACGACCCGGTCGACCAGATACATGCCCGTCTTGGCCCCTACGCCGCCGCCAGAGGCCGATATGGTTACGGCGTGGCCGTTGGGGTGGTAGACGCGCTCGCCCTGCCTGCCGAGGCCTGTGGCCCCGATACGGACGGGTTTGGGCGTTCCTGCTTTGACGACCTTGCCGGCGTTCAATTTGATGGGATATTTCTTCCTATCAATGTGCATGGCTTTGGTTGTCGGGTCGCTGCCCGGGAGCAGGATGTCTCGGACTTTTGTTTTTGTTTTAAGAGGTTCCGGCCATTCGTAGTTGAATGGGTGGTTTCGGTCGAACCCCAGGATGTATATCCGTTCTCGTTTTTGCGGAATGCCGTAGTGGCCGGCGTTGAGGACTTTCCAGTCCACGTCGTAGCCAATGCCCTCTAACGATTTGATGATCGTCTTGAGTGTGCGGCCGCCGGCGTGAGCCTGCAGATTCCGCACGTTCTCGAGAAATATCATTCGCGGCCGATGGTGGTCGGCGATGCGAATAATTTCGTGAAAGAGCGTGCCGCGGGTGTCACCAAAGCCGCCCATGGTGCCGGCGATAGAGAACGGCTGGCAAGGAAACCCAGCACACAGAATGTCGTGTGCTGGAATTTCCTTGGCCGCAATCTTGGTGATGTCGCCGTGAGGCTGCTCACCAAAATTGTTGTGATATACAAACTGAGCGTGCGGATCTATATCAGAGGAAAATACACACTTCCCGCCGAGAGCCGCGAGTGCGAGTCGAAAACCACCGATGCCGGCAAAGAGATCTATGAACGTGTAGCCACGCAGAAATCTCTTATGGGGCTCGATAGTGATCACGCTTGCGTCCTTGCATGTGGTAGGTCATGAGGCGGTGTATCCAGTCCTGTTTCGCTTCCTGGCTCCGCCCATGGAGAGCATATTGTCCTTTCGCATCCGCAGCAATATCTCCCACACATGCCACCCCTGCAAGTTCGTCTTGAGCTTTCTCTTGGGGTGATTCACCGTCTTGACGAAATTGGCGAACAGCGTCGTGCCGGGCCAGTGATCAAGAATGAACGCCGCCTCGGTTGGCGTGCCGATGCGATCGGTCATGATCGCGGCGTGCATAGACTCGACACGCTTTTGCAGGCCCTGGAACTGTCGACGCGAAACACCGCACCGCTCCAGCGACTGCAAACCAAGTCTGCCGGCGACGAGATTAATCGCGTCATACATTGGCAGACCGCTACGGACGTGGCGCAGGCCCATTTGCTTTCCGGTGGTGAGCCGTTCACCTTTCTTCGCGTTGAGTTTCCGCATGCCCGTCATGAACTCCCACACGTGCCACTGCGTTAATTCAGTATTGAACTTCGTGTTGAGTGCATCCACCAGTCGCCGCATCATGGGACTATACGGCCACCGATCAGACGCGGCGGCGATACAGTCCGACGAATAACGAGCCTTGTATTCTTCTACGTAGTGCTCGTCGATTACGTGCTTGATACGTATTAACTTGGCTTCAGTGATGCGAAGCTCTTTTAAAGTTTTCTGTCCAAGAGCTTTTGCTTTGTCGTCAAACGACATGCGGGCCGTTTTTGTGGCCATAACTTACTCCTTTAAAAGTGAAAAATTTGCTACACAGCAAACCAACGACGTTTTAGCGCGTTAAGCCGCGCACTTTTGTGTGCGGTGTGTTTTCTTTAGGGCTGTAAATCTTGGCAATAGCCGCGGCAGCCCACTGCTCTCGAACATAGCCGCTCGTGGCCTGGCCGGGCGGGATTTCGTCGTCCAGCCGTTTCAAAAACGCGGATACGCTGAACTTAGACAATTCCTTCTTTAGCTTGTTAACGCTGCAGGTAGGATTATCGTTGAGAAAAATAGCCAGCCCGCCAACAGCCTGCGTTTTAAACGCTTCTTTCATTTCGGGCCACGCACGGATGGCGCCGTCGTGCGTTCTCCCCCATACGTCATTAATGACGCTAATAATCTGCGTTACCAACTTCTTTCCGCCAAGCCGGAGGGCCTTTTCAAAAGTTGAAACGCACTTGATCTTGTGCACTGGCTTGCTGTACTGCAGCCCAGAGACGCCAAGATTGTTATCTTCCAGAATTTGCCGCAGTTCAACAGCAACAGGGTCGCCCTCGGCCACGCGGCCTTTAAACTTATCAGCCGGCGAGAGGGCTTTTCTGTGGTTTCGTTTGTTGTAAACGTCGGCTTCGTGTTTGACGCCGCGTGAATTAAACACCTCACAAGACACCTCAACGTCGTCAAACCCCAACTCCTCGGCAATTCGTTGTATAAGGGCGCACCGCTGCTGCCCGTCTACAACTTTGTTTGTGTCGTCAGCCCGCCGGCCGACGCACAGATAGCCTAGATATTCTGATAACTTTTTCAGAATTTCGTTGAGGCTACAGCCGCGAAGCATCGCAACCATTCCGTCGACGTGCGTCGGTGATACGCGACGCTGATACTTTTCGTCTACCTGAAGATCGCGCAGACGAATAGCCTCCGTTCGCGGTGCAGGGATTCGAAGAACCTTGATCTTGGCTTCCGGGGCCATTTGCGTACTCCTTGTTAAAAAGTGCCGCTACACAGCGGCGGGAAAGAATCAACGAACGATCGAGGACTCGGTGAACCAGCAATCTGGCTGTTTCCGCTTGGCCATGGCCCTGCGGATCGTCAGAATTGCGTCGGCCTTGTCGCGGGCGTCCTTGGCGTTGTCGTAATAGACATCCAGGGCGTCCTTGAACTTCGGGTGGTAGTTCGCCGGGCGGGACGCAGCCTTGGAGGGCTTGAACGTTTCCCGGATCGCCGCCACAAACGCAGCACAGGTCCGAACCATACGGGCGCCCTCGCCATTGGCCCCGCTTTCGGAGTGCTGAAACACGGTGCAGTTCATGATGTTCGTCACGTCGGGATTGCCAAACGACCGCCCCAACTTGTGCAAGAAGTCGGGCGAGTTCGTTGTCATCATGTGCTCGGTCATCGTGCTGTGGATGTAGCCCGGCTTTTCAAAGGTGTCGATGTATCGGCAAAGTCCGCCGATAAAGTCACCGTGAATTGCCGTGGCGTTGCCGTACCAGAGTGAAAACTCTTTACGGCTGAGCAGCCACAGTGCCCGACGCAAGATGTCTTCGCCGTAACGGTCGAAGCACTTGATTACGGTTTGGATGGCACCCATCTGGGGCCACGCACACCGCTTGCCAGAACGCTCCGGAAACACAAACCCATAGTCGCCGAGGATTTCTTTGATCTTCAGCAGCTTCGGATCATTCAGGGCGAGTTGCACCTTTATGATGTCGTGCTTGGCGTGGGCACGGCGATTGTAGTTGTGGTTGGAGTAAACCTTGGCCTCGTCCTCGACGTCATCCACGATCTGCACAAGCGCCCGAACGTGGGTATAGCCGAGTTCTTTAAGCCCAGTGGTCCGGTGTACACCATCCGTCAGCGAGATGACGACGTCCACCAGTTTTCCGGCCGGAGAGAAAATTCGACGAACTGTAACTGTCGGCAATGACATAGAACCTTCGTCAAAATTGACAACAATTTCAGCGACGTGCTTCCAGTCGACTCGCTTTTCGCGGCACCACGTTTCGTCGATCGTGAGGTAATCGATCGGAATAAGAAACGTGTCTGTGCCGCCGTTTGCTACGACACCCTTTTCCCGAAGGGAATTGAGTTCGTCTTTCAGTTCCTCAAGCCGGTAGAAAATGGCCTCGTACAGGTCGCTTTTTTCCTTCAGCGATCCTGCACTGCCGGAAAACAGATCAGTGCCTTGCCTTGCAGACGTGAAGTTCTTGAAGGTGTACGGCACATTGGTTTTACGAGTTTTGACCGTAAACGGCTTCGCACCGGCAGCCGATGTACCGGGTTCGACGTTATGACCGACGTCGTCGGATTCGGGCGTGTCGCCCGCATCGTCAATAGCGTCCACTGCTGGACTCCTATGGGTTAGGCAGGATCTTTGACGAGATCCTGCTCTGTGGGAAGAACCTCGAACAGTTCTATCGGGACGTCGAGCATTAGACCGCCCCAAGGAATGTTTTCTGGATACACGAGCTGGACAGAGCACCGCAAATGCGGAGCCACTGCAACACCCCTGGCGTGTTCGTGAATGATGATAGGGCTAATGGCCAGTATTGCGTCGTTTGCAAGCCTGTCAATACCCTCATCAGCAATTTGGCGATTGTAGTTGCGAGCCGCAGCTTCGCGATTGAGTTGTCGAAGAAGATCTTTGTCGGCAAAACGAGTCGCCACAAATCACCTGTTTTTTTGTGCTTCGTGGAATTTCAGTACGGCATCTGCTGCAGTTTTGGAGTCAGACGAACTGAAACCTTCCTGACGAAAACGTTCGGTCACGTACCTGTGTTCGGCAGAATTACGGTCTGGCGTGTACGACGTGGACGGAGCAGTGTTGCCTGGCGAGAAGAGTTGGAGCAGCATAGCAAACACAAAGAGGAGTGCAAGCCCTACACCCCAAGCAGAAAAACCGCTATTTTGGTTGGACATATTGTTCCTTTCGAGAAATTTGGCGGGAAATCAGTCCCACCAGTATTCGTAGTATTTGGCGAGAATAGAGAAAGCCCAGCGTTTGTCGCGGGCTTTGATTGCGTCATCGGCGTCAAAAGCCGCTCTGGCTTCTTCCGATGCCTGTTCTTGCTGGTCGGCCGGGAGGTCGTCACTGGCAGACAGCATTTGGCTCAGATCAGAGCCCTCGATTTGTTCAAACCTGATTTCTGGTCGCTCGCAGCCAAACCACTTTTTGTTGTGCGTTTCGTAAAAATAGCGGTAGTCATCTTCGACCAGTTTGTCGAGCAGACGTATGACCAGCCGCAAGGCTTGCATGTGTTTCGGTTCTTGAACCGTGTGAGCGTCTTCTTTTAATACACGCTCTACTCGCTTGAGTTTAAAACTTAACAACGCCAGCGCATACGCGGCGTCGAAGTCGTAATTACACCAGCCGAACTTTGCGTACGCCCAACTGCGGCGGAGCCACTCAAGCCTTACAGTTACCCACCAGCCGATTTTTGTGTGTTCAATAGCGTAGACGAATTTTTGCCACAGCGACTTTGGGGTATCATCTTTATCGAAAATGACTTGTTTACTGTGCGTTTCCAGCGTCACCGATATCCTCTGCTTGGTTGTGCAGTTTCTCTACGACAGCCATAGTGCGTTCGTAGTTACGGTCAATTTCGAGGGACCGTTTGATCGCTTCCTCTTGGCGTTGAATTGTCGCGGCTACGGTTGAAAAACCATCGAGTGCCGACGCTAATGCCTGTTGTACGCCGCCTGGTATGTTGGGCTGCGTGGTGATCGGGGGCAGGCTTTTAATCAGTTTTTGAATGGGGTCCATCGTCCGGCTCCTTGTACTCAGCCTCGGTCAAAACGTCCCACCCAATTTGAGCGAACACGCGCCGTGTGGCTATGAAGTCTGGATTGTACTCGCTGCCGAGGGTCAGGATAAGGCACTTCTTTTTCTTGTCAATTTTAAATATGACGCCGGACCGCGGAATGCCCCAGACACCGCCGTCCCGTATCGTTTCTACTAGGTTTCTGCACCAATTCAACGTGCTTTCTGGTTCGCCGGAGTTAAGGCTGACCATTCACCACCATCCGTAGTAATAGAGTGCGTCGCCGCTTTCAAGGATAACCCGCGCAGTTTCTATGAATTCCAGGTCTGCTTCTTTGTTAAATGCTGCGTCGTTTGGGTCGTCGTAAAATCTTTCTTCCCAGATCCGCCGGCCGATGTCCTCAAGCTCATCTTTCTGTAGGCGGACAAACTCGCAGTTAAAACTGACGTGACTGACGTTTTTATTTTCTGACCTATGTCGGTGCCAGATGTCCTCCATCGCGCTGTGCATATCCCAGTTGTTTCGCCAGTAATACACTTTCTCTGCAGTACCCATCAGGTTTTCAGCGATGGCACCCTGTATTTTGTGTTCTGCAACTGCTCGATCTGCGGCGACCCGAAACATGTATGCGTCTAAACCCATAACACCACTTGAACCCCTTGCAATGCTTTTTCGACTAATCTCCACGAATTTCGTGTAGTCGTTTACCGTTGTATCCATGTTTTCATTTGGTCACCCACGTGTTTCGTGTACGCCGGCGGCAACCCTTCTTTTAATTCGTTCCACGTCACCTTGCGGTGCCACATGCCCATAGCGTCCAGCCCTTCTTCTAACGTCTTAGCCGTTGAGCCGCCGATGACGAGTTTGCCGGTTTTTTTACAGACGCCGCGGCATGTGTCGCCCATAACGTGATACACGCCTACGGGTTTGCCCTGCTCCTTGTGCCGGCACGGTAAACGAATTAGCGGCACGTCGTCAGACAAGAAAAGTCTGTGCCGGCGAACCTTGAGGCTATAGGATGAGCCGCATTCAATCGTGGCTTCTTCCATGCCGGGAGCGCCGGGAACGTTTTCGACAACCCACGGAATGCCAAGTTTTTTGGCGTTTTTTCTCAACAATTTAAGCGTGGGTGTCAGAAGATCGTCTGCTTTGCTTTTACCGCCCTGTGCGTTTCTGAGGTGCTTGGCTCGCGTATGGGCTTGGCACGGCGGGCTGGCGTGTATTGCGTCGAAACGCTTCAGGAAGGCAACGTCTTTTAAAATCTCGAGTGCGTCTGCGATCCACAGTTGATACGGATAGTGTGGTTGCGGGCGTATATCTACGCCGACCACATAAAATCCGGCGGATGCGTACCCGTCGGAAGCCAGGCCGGCGCCGCAGAATAAATCCAATAGTTTGAGTGCCATGTGGCGTCCGTTCCAAACAAGTTAATTGTCGCTCGGCGTGCCGAACACGTCTTCGGTCGCTGCGAGCGTGGCACCGTACTCTTTGCCGTTTTTTGTCAACCAAAACATCGGTTGTTCAGAGTCGCCATCCCAGCGAACTCCGAGATGGCCCTGAGCTATTCCGGTTAGTAGTGTCATGTCGAGATATCGCTTCGCCGCCCACTCGCAGATTCGGTTGATTTCTTCTTCTGCCATGCCCTCGCCGTTTTGCTCTTGGCGTGCGGCGAGCATGTTGATCGTGATCAACCGCAATAAGTTTGTGAGGTCTGGCGCGTTTTCCTGCCACGCCATCATTTGACTGGCGGTTTCTCTAAGTTGTTCGACAAGTTCTTTTTGTTTGTCGGTTAGATTGTTTAAGTAATCTTCAGACACCTACTGGCCCCTCTTTTGGTTCTTCAGTCTCGGCAAGTTCCTTTTCCAGGCTCTTGCGGCTGCCGTACATCCAACTCTGGACCGCGATCTGGCGAAACCAGTCGTTAATCGACGGAATGCGCCCAAGGTCTTCCTGGACATGCTGCTCGCCGATATAGCGAACCATGACCGCACGGCCGTCAGAGTTGGTAATTGTGTGGCCGAAGATTTTCTCGGCCATGAATATGCCCTCGCTGTGATGCCGCAGGGCTCGGTGGCGAAAGTCAGCCATGTGACTCTTGGATTCGTCGAACCAGTCGTGAATCGCAAGATAGTCATCGACCTGCCCGCCCCACCGCTTAACACTTGACAATGCGTGATGGTATGGGTGTGCCATTATTTTTTGCGATTGAATTTACCAACAAATATCTTGCGATAACTGCCAGACGCCACCGACATATCCTGTAGGTTTAAACGTGTACCCGGCGGTTAGAAACATGTTTTTAATTTCACGCTCGTAAGATGGGTGAACGCAAAAACAGGCATGCGAATAGCCGCGAGACTTTGCAGTTTCAATTGACCGCATGACATAGTTAATTTGTTTTTCTACGGCTGCTTTATAGTTTTCATTTTGCAGCATTTCATTTCGGACGTTTGCCGCAGTTTTAATCATGGCAGTACTTTATGTTGTTAGCGCCGCGAAAATAAGGCAACCGCCGCGTCTTCGCGTGCGACCAGGCGGTCGATTAGGTCTCGCGGTTCTCGTCCGCCGCCGCTGAATTTGATATCAATCCAGCGATCGAGCGAAAAACCGCGCCACTCGATATCGACGGTCTTTTTATTGACTTTGGTAATCACGTAGTACGCGTACCCGTCGCCCGCCGGCACTCGGAAAAGTTTGCCCACCTGCGAGCCAGGCGGCAGGCTATCCGATCGACTTTTAACGATGTGATACTGCTCGTCTACGTATTGTTTGTATTCGTCCGGCGGATCGAAAGACATGGGAACTGGCTGCAAGTCGTCGATATCAACGCGATAAGATTCTGGTGTCACCGCGTCGGCCACAATTACTTGCCGTGCTTCGTTGTAACTTTTGATCGACTCGGGTTCCCAACGTGAGACGATACCGTACCGCCAACGTTGGTCAAACCACTTTACTTGATACAGGTCAGGAATTGGCGTGCGTAGCATTCGCTATGTCTCCGTGTTGGTTTTTGTTTGTTCCGCCCAGAATACGGCTGCCGGCGGACGTTCGCCCTGAATGACGTTACGTTCTCTATCTTCTTGCCAGCAATTCCAGCCGGCACGTCCGTACACCTGATTGATGCGTTTAAAACCGCGCAGGGCGGTTTCCATAAAGAAATGTCGGGAAATCACATCTCGACGTCCCGGCTCGCCGAAGTCGCAGAGCGTTACAGCACACCAATCGTTTTTTGATTTTCCTTCAACAGACATGTTTCACTCATCGTTATACTCTTCACTCTCCGAGTCGTAGTCGTCGTCATAGTCCGGCTCGTTGTAATTAAAGTCAACAATAAAGTTTTTCGTTTTAAGCAGGTCGGCCAGCGGTGTGATCGTAATCGTGCCATGAGAGCCGTCATTGATTTCCCAGCCACCGTGCGTCAACTCAAGTTCTTCGAGACACACGTGGTTGATGAGTTCTTTTAGCGTTGGCGGCTTGGCGTTCCAGTCGCGCTTACGTGCGAATGATCCGGGAGAATAATCGTATTGATCTGGCATGCGGGCCCCTTTGACGATTATTGTGTCCAGCAAGTCAGTCGGGGTTGACGCCTCTTTGTCCACCATCAAAATCTCGTCGACGTACAGGTCGCCGCTGTCGTTTGAACCGCCGAACCGCACAACCACCGACTCGATCTCGTTATAGTGCAATTCGTGAATCATCAGATCGAAATTTACTTGCTGGTCGGTATCACTGAGTTTAGTCATGCTGATACTGTCTTTTTACGTTTACGTTCATTCGTGAAATAAATATCCATGTGCTCTGGGGCGACATCGAAATGTAATTCTTCGTAGTCGTCGCACTTTTTAAGCCACGATTTGTCAATTAACACGATCTCACCAAAATCATCGCCGCCAACCAGAGCACGGCTGTTTTCCCACCAATCATCATCTAGGCTGGGATTACAACTTTTGGCGTACGCCGCATACGACATCGGCGACTTTTTGGAAACGATGATATCTGCCGGTAGGCCGTTCGACATCAGATAGACGCCGTCGTCGTGTACAAATAACAGAGCCGGCTGAGGTTTTTCCTCAGAAAAAGGCATCCTGAATTTGTCTGACTTCAGTGCGTGCTCGACGCAGCGCCGAACGAGTGCTGTTTTAAATACACACAGACCCATCAATAAGTCTCCGACGTGTGATGAGATTCGATGTAGTACTGGTCGTGTTCGACGGAGATCTTCCCGGTTTTGATATTGATTTTAATCGTGCCCGAACCACCCTCGTTGTTCTCAAAGCCTACCGGCATCAGGTCCCAGATATTTGTCTCTAGTTCCTTCATGAACTCGCGAGGAATAGTGTCCGCTTCTGAAAAATTAAACGACTCCTCTTCGTTGAATATGGTGAACTCAAAATTGTCGCAACTGTCGCCGGAGCCGGAGTAAGTTACTTCAATTTTTTTCCATCCATGCTTGTAGAGTTCTTTGCACTGTTCTTTGATTTTTTTAGCAACGGCGTTCATCGTGGGGCGACCAGTAAGTTTTCGAGCCAAGGCGTTAATATCGACGGGTGTCGGCTCTTTGGTTTTTTTAGTACGAGGCATAAACGGTGCAGGGCTTTCCTGTCTCCGCTTCTTTCTTTTCTGCCAATTCAACAAATGCGTGAAACGACCGAACGACCTGGTCGGCGTATTCGGATCCGCTCTCTGGATATAGCCGGGCGCACCGCTCGCGAATCGCTTCTTCGACCGTCATTGGCGCGGTCTCACCGCTTTTGGGCGGTTCGTTGATTTGTGCACCCATTTTTTGAAACGCGTCTGCCATCAGCATTGCAACCATGTGGCCGGCGTCGCAGCCGCGGGCCGGCTCGGTGACATTGGTGAGGCGCTCTCGTAACACCTTGGCCGGAATTTGGGCTTCGCAATTTTCGGCTTCAAACGCTTCACGTACCAGCATCTTGGTAGCATATGGGCCGCCGTGATAAGCCTCGCGCAAATAACCGACTTCGCCGGCGGTGGTAGAAAAACCAGTCACCTGGTCTTTTTCGTCTTTTTCATTCATGCCGTCCCATTTCAGGTAAATGTCGATACCCATTGTTTTTGTTCCTTGTGTAGGTGTAAAAGAAAAGGGCGCCGAGTACATACTCGACGCCCTCCGTGGCGTGTAAGCGGAACGTATTGTGCCGCTACAACAGTGTCACTGGCAGCAGCAGCCGCGACGGGCACGGAATACCCGAACCGGCGCGGTAACTACGCGAACAGGGACCTCAACAACCGCACGGGTTACCGTACGGGTCCGCTCAATCGTACGCCCAAAGAGGCCGTGGCGGCACGACTGCCGACAAGAACTCTCGGTGCAGCAATTGCCGGTCTCGCAGGCCGTAACGGCCGGGGCGGGAGCAGCAACCACAACACTCTGCGGCTCAGCCGCAGCGGGGGTGGGTTCGCCAGCAAACGAGGTGCAGGCGAAACAGGCGACGATAAGAGCAGCAAAAACGGTCTTCATAACCAGAAACTCCTTGAAGCAACACAACCACTGACGTACACGCGTACGCCAGAATTCGTTTCGTACCAGAAATCAACTTTTGTGTATAGCCCAGTCCGGGGCGGGCCGGTTTCCCAGCCCGCCCCAGACCAGCCATCTTAATCTTCGACGGTAACGAGCTTCCGTTCTTGCTGCATCGCGTTCCGCAAGAAGCGGACGATTTGCGGCAAGCACTTCGTCACGTTATCCACGAAGACTACGTGTTTGTCACCGTATTGCCGTTTAAACTTTTCCTGCTGGTATCCTTGAACACCAACAGCAAACGCGTAGGTGCCGATTTTTAAACGATCGCGAGTGAATTTGCAAACACTCGTGACGTGCTTTTCAGCCGAATCGCCACCATACCCGTTGCCAGATGGAAGTCCGTCAGCAATAACGAACAAATACTTTTTCTTGGCAGTATCTGCCGCCAGGCGCTTAGCAACGTCTTTTACAGCGTACCCGTCGTAATTGTTGCAGTGGGCAACAATACCGCCGAGCTTGGACATGTCCGCACCCATGGCCGGCGTGTAATGCTCGTAAATGATAACGTTGTCGTTTGCACCCATATTGGCGGTGTGCCCGTATACGTACAACCGCACGCCAACAATCTTACGGATTGCCTCGGCGAGTGTAATACAAATTTCTCGGGCCTGAGAAATCTTTAACCCAGACATACTGCCAGATTGGTCGACGAGGATCCCGACTGCCACGTCGGGAAGCTTGCTCAGCGTCTTTTGCGACCAGATGTGTTCGCAATCGTAACTGAGTTTATGCAGATTGCCCTCGTCCAGGTCGCCTGACCGAAGCCCGTACGTTTCAACAGTTCGCTTGCCCCCCTGGAATTGCAGGGCGTTGCGAATACGCTCAATTGCGTTTCTGTTCTTCGTTCGGATTTCCTGCACAACAACCTGCCGGTTTTCACGGTAGTGGGCACGGCCCTCGTCTTCGTTTCGGGTTACAACGTGCGGCTTGCAGTCGTTGTGATCCAAATACGCGACATAGTCTTCTTCGGCCGCGTGGCGAGCCTCGTCGTTTACGTGGCCAATCGCACTGCCGTCGAGAATCTTTGACGCCGCCTCAATCTTATCGCCGAACAGATGCCGGTCGACTGGGCTGAGTTTTGCTTGAGCGGCACTTAACTTTTCCGCTGCTTCCTTGCCGGCAACTTCCGCCTTTGGTGCAGTTTTTCCGGAACTGAGCAGCGAATTAAACGCCTTCATCAACTTTGAAAGCGTTTCCGGGCTGATGCCTAATTCCTTTGCTTTCTTTTCGTAGTTCTCGGCATCTTTGTCGTGCAATTCGCTCAACAACTTGCTCATAAACCCGTTCACCAACGCTGACATAAAGCCGGCATCGGTTACAGATCGGGAACTCATGACGTTGTCTACGGCCATCCGCACGGCGTCGGGCGTCGGCATCGACCCGACCGCAGAACTCATTTCACGCGACAACCGGGCCATTGTCGGATTCGTGTGGAGAGAATAGTTGTCATAAAAGCAATGCGAGTGGAACGACATTGCGTGAGTGGCGGCGTTTACGGCATCCTGAAACGCCCGAAGCAACGTCGACAAGGACCGCGAACCTGCAACGCTTTTAGACGCAGCCTGCACCCGCAAAGCTGCCTTTGCGAGATTGTGCTTAAATTCCTTCATTCCTTCCGGAAGGTTTTTCATTGCGTTGCGGCCGGCTTCCACCTCATCGGCCTTAACGTCGAAATCCTTCTTTTCCATCTCGGCGAGTTTTTCGGCCAACTCTGCCAGCTTAGCCGCGACAAGGGCTTCCGCGTCCTTGATGCGCTTTTCGATATCAGCAGAGCAACTTTCGGCTGCCGTTTTCAGTTCATTGCGGCGGGCCTTCAATTTCTTGGTGGCCTGCTTGCTCACTGCCTCCAGCAACGCGGCGAGTTTTTCCGCCTGTTCCTTGGCGGCTTCCCCGATCGGCATCGGTGCGTTTGCAGCCTTAAAAAATTCTTCCGTTTCTGGAATACCCATCGCCTTTAGTGCGGACTCAGCAGCCGGGCGCGAAGAAATTGCATACGCAATATTGTTTTTCGCACCTGCGGCGACTGCGGCACCGTCAGCCGACCTGGCCTCTTCAAAAAGTTTCTTCGCCTCTTCGAGTTGTTTGCCCATGTTTTCAAGGTTTTTGAGCAGCGTCTCAAGCGAACTAGCCTTTTTGATATCAGACAGCGTATTGGTTTCTTTTTCACTGGCTGCGTTATTAGCCTCACAACTGGCTCGACCAGTGTCGAACGCCTCGCCAAAACTTCCAGCGATTTCGCTCAGAAATTCTCGCGTGGCTTTATCGCCAGCACTTGTGCCGCCCTGTTCGGCCTGGGCGTTTGCCATCATTTCTTCCAGTGCTTTTTCAATTGCACCGGCAGCGGCTTCGCCTGTTGCAGCCTCTTTTGCCGAAAACAAAGCCCGGATCTCAGCGACGAGTTCCCGGCACTTATCTAACAACTCTTCGGGAGCGACTTCGGTGCCAAGGTGCTTTGCCGCGATGTCGTTAATTTCCTTCGGCAACTCCAGCGGAGTTTCGTCAGCCAGCATGTTGTAGCCGAGCGTGCTGACCGCCGTTTCAACAGACGGCGGCGCCTTTTCCAGGTTTTCGCGTACTGCGGCAAACTTCTTCGCGTGCCGGATAAAGTACGGCGTAAAACCGCCCCAACTCGACACCACGTTTCGGCGGGCGAGTTTGGTCAGCATGCTTTTTGCCAGCACGCCAGCCAAATAGTCGTCCGTTGTCTCTTGGCTGAACGCTTTCGGATTAATACCGGCCAACCTGTCTTTGTTGACAATTACGGTTTCGGCCATGCGGAACGCTGCCGTGTGCAGTCCGGTTGCGTTGATCTGGCCGATAACGTCCGGTTTTACGTCCTGCGAGATTTGCACTCGTAAAAGTACAAAACCCGTCAAGGCGTCAATTACGGCGTCCTCGTCTTCGGTGGTTGTTGTCGCCAGCAGTTCGTCAGGCGATACGAACACGATCCGTTTCTTCTCTTCGTTCAATTCAGCGGTGACGCCGTTTGAGTCCGAACCGGCACTAAACTGCACCGCAAAACTCTCGGCCTTACTCGATGTCTTGTCGACGATGGTATTGGCACTGCGAGTCAGATTACGCAGGGCGCGGATTGCCTTATTTTTGGCGTCGTCGTGAGCACTGCCGGAAGAAAACGAAGAATAATATCGACCGGAAAACGTCGACCGAAACTGGCTAGACGGCGAATAGTCGGCACCGCGGCCGTAACGAAAACTGCTTCGGCGATACCATTCGGATGCGGTGTCGTCGAGTTCGTCGTAATAGCCGTAGCCGCTATAGCCGCTGTAACCATAGCCGCCGTAATCCGTCCCGGCCTTGCTGTCCTCTGTCGTATAGCGGGTGTCAAACCCGAGAATGGTGCGGTCGTCTTTATCGTCGTTGTCACGGTCGCTCGAATAACGACGCTTCTTAGTGTCGGAATCCGCAGGCTGCTTAGCCTTGTCGGATTCGTAATCGTCACGGTCGTAGTTTTCCCAGAGTGACTTCCACTCTTTCGCCATGTATTAGGCTCCCTTGCTTGTCGCAGCCGCAGCCGCGATCAGGTCACCGAACTTACCCTGAATAATGCTCTGCACCTTAACGCGCTCGGAATCGTCGTCGCCTTCGGGAGAGAAATGATTGGTGATTGTAAACTGCAGCGTATCGACGCCGCCGAGAACGAAGTCGTGTGCCGCAGCGATAAGCTGGCGGGTCGACAGGCTTTCGGTGAGCGTAGCGGACAACCCGGTGGCATCTTGCCGGATTTTGTTCGCCATCTGAACCAGCCGAGACGCGATGTCCTTCGTAACGCCGGTCCGGTTAACGAGCAACTTGACCTCGTCCGTCTCGCCAAGATACGTCAGTTCGACGGCACGGGGAAAACGGTCACGAATCGCACGGTCGAGTGCCGAGGTACCGGTGTAGCCGGCACCCTCGTTCATCGACGCAAAGAA
>RGUK01000001.1 GCA_010027825.1 bacterium | reverse complement strand
GATTGCCGCAAAGAATCTCGATGCGGGAATCGATGTTTTCTCAAATCCACGATAATTCATGCGAAGCGTCTGGTGCATGCGGTTAAAGTGGCATTTGGCCATCCGGTCAAGCTGAACAGAGATGAAGCCCGCCATATCCATGCCGATTGTCACCGCGATTCCATGAGGGATGCCAAATTGGGTCGCAGCTTCGATCGCATGCCCAAAGCTATGTCCGAAATTCATCACATTACGGATTCCAGTATCGAACTCGTCCTGCTCTATGATTCTCTTTTTTATTTCCAGCGAACGAAGGATAAATTTCTGCATAATCTTTGGCTCGACGCCAAGCAAGCGGCGTGCAAAGGTGCCGCCTGTGACGCGAACGGCGGCGGCGTGAAGTACACGCTTATGAACGCCACGCTGAACATGGTTGGTGCGTCCGTAACCGCGAACGATGTCGTAATTAATGAAACCCTCGGGTTCATGTTTACTGACCTCGGCTATGAGTGATGGCCAGTAAACGATAAGTAAAGCCAAAACGGCGGTTGCGGTAAACGCAACCGCCGTTTATGGTATTAGGCGGCAACGCCTGGGGCCTCGTGCCCGTAACCACACCGATAAGGTGGACAACATGAGTTCAGAACCTATCAAACCGGTAGGTATTACGCCACAGAGCCGGGCCGAATTCGCGAACGACCCGACGGTTCACACGCGTGTTCTTCAAAATAATACGCAATTCTCTAGCCGCACCGCGTCTTCTGCGTGGGGCGCCCAGTTATCCCCGGCTGCCGATCCATACGGAAAACTAGTCGGTTATACGACCGGTTTTCAAGACAGTGGCCGGGTGTGCATCGGTTGGATTATGGACGGTGCGTCCATTGCCAACGCGTATCGCGTGCACCTCGAAAAAGGAACGTGCCCGATCATTGCGACAGCCATGTCGCATACAAGCCAGGGGTTTATAGGTGCTACTGAAATTAACACCTATATGCCCGGAACCTGCGTCATCGTCATGGTGCACGATAAGACGCGATACGGCTTTATCCTCGGCGCTATTCCTGACATTTTAGATACCAGCCGACGGGCCATGCACCCGTATATCACGCAAGCCTCTCGCAAACGCGTAGACGACTGCCACAAGCGATACATGAAGCAACCGGGCGGCGGAGATATTGGGAACTGGAATGCGTGGCGCCCCTATGACGCCACATTAGCCAGCGAGTGGGGTGCTATTTCTACAACCGGGCTGGCGGTCACTCTTGACGACTTCATGGTGCAGTTGTCCGTAAACGAATTTTGCGGTGTTTACGGCTTCTATCACGACTCTTTATTGCGTATCGCTGGCCACTCGTTTCAGACCTGGACTGCTGGACATGAACGCGAAGCTATCATGGACCAGGCGGAATACAACGACTATCAGGGCTACAACGCCTACCCCTGGGAAGCCATGGGTATTTTGAAGCCCGGGACTGACATCATCAAAGAGTATCAGCCTGAGACGTACCAGTGTCCGCAGGGCCGACCCTATTACGCACACTGGGAAAGCAAAAACGCTTACCAACAACCGTATCACCGAACACAGTGGTTTTTCGGCTATTTAGGCCAGGGCCAGCGTCATGTGCTTCACGCACCGCCAGAAGGCGTCGATGTATGGACCTACATGAAAGGTAAAGAAGGTTCTGAGGGGCAAGTATACGAATCGCAGATCGACACGACTGAGGGTTCTGCCCCGCCGTGCAGCAAAGGCGACGATAAAGACTATAAGGAAATGGAACTGAAGCCCTGCATGGGGTTTCACGAAGACAACGTGTCGATGGACGGGCGCCGGTTTATTGCGTCAACGAAAGGCATTGTGCTGGCGAAGCGAATGCTGCTGCCGATGCCGACGCGTATTCGCCGCCCGGAGGATCCGAACGGTGACGACGCTGAAAAGAATTACAAGGCCGCCGGGTATACAGGTTCTGGCCCAGATCACATCATCACCGGCGACATCGGGGTTGATGGCGAACACCCGCATTTGCAGCGTACCGGCGGCGTGCTCGATTTACATGGTTACTTATTCAACTACGCCGGTCTGCATCCGTTTCATTGGCACACCAAAGATTACAAGTTGTGGGAGCAGAGCGAACTCAAGTACGCCGAATACAACCACCATATTCCGTCGTACAGCCTTCTCAAAGGACAGATGTATTTGCCACAACCTCAACCTAAAGAACTTAAGGTTGACGAACGGTACGGCAAACAAAAGTTTTACGAGTCGGAGTGCTTTATTTCGTTGCTGGACGACGGCAGCGTATTAATTGGCGACGGTTACGGGGCTGAAATCAAGATGTGTGCCGGCTGCCTGACGCTATCTGCCCCGGGCGACGTATGGATTAAATCCGGGCGATCGTCACAGATCTGGTCGGGCGCGGATTGCATTATTCGGTCTGTAGACGACGTAGACATCTCGACGACCGAAAAGAATATCCGCATCAAGAGCGAGCAAAACATCATGATGCTCGCCGGCAACGACAGTTCGAAAAAACAAGGCGGCGTGCTTATTGAAAGTAGAGCCAAGAGTCCAATTTACGAATTCGAGCAGTGCGGCGATGACGTCATTTTTGGCGGTATCGTCATGCGGGCACCGAAGTCTGAGATCGTGGGCCTGGCCAAGAACATTTATTTCCGTTCTGGCGGCGGTGGCAGCAAGACCATTGAAAAAGGCGTCATTATGTTGGACGCCGGCCGCGGCGAGAGCGAGATCGTCACGAAGTCCAACTACTTTTATCAGTTCGTCGGGCAGAAGGGGCAGATCCTGCAGTTCTTCCGTGACAAGGCCGAAGATCTCACGAAGAAAGCCAACTCGTTCTCGCGCGACGCCACCATTATTTGCGGCCCGCTGTTGTGCGATAAAGATTTCATCAGCGACGGCAACGCGATTCTGAACGGCAGCGTCATCTGTGCCGACAAGAACTCGCACATCTTTACTGGTGCCGCGGCCAAGGGCTTGATGTTCGTCGCCCCGTGCGACGACAAGTGCCAGTCGCAGGTCAAGCCAGTGCTCGACATGGTGAAAGAGTATTTAACAAAGATCTTGCCCGAACTTGGTGACAAGATCGAAAAAGAATACCTCTACAAGTTGTGGTATCAGGACGGGCGCCCGGGCAACGCCCGCATCATGGACATCATGGAGTTCTCGTTCCGCACCGACGAGCAATACAAAATTCCAGACTTTCTCGTCATGGAAGACAGGTGGCAGCAGATGGCCCGCATCTCAGGCGACATTCCCAAGACCTGGACTGAAAAGAAAGTCACAAACGTTTCGTGCGGCGAAACGTGGCCGTTCCCCGGCAAGCAGTGGCTTGAGGCTGGCGACGGCTACGGAATGGTCGATTTTGGTATTGCACAATATGCCGGCGGCGGTATCCGTGACGCCGACCGAGGGACACAGGGCACGTTGTCTGCCCCGTACAAGAACCCCAAGTACAAGCCAATCACAAAGCAGAAAATCAACGGACTGTATCCGATTGTTGGGCGATAATTGCCATTTAAGGAGAAACCATGGAACTGGTCGAAAACCCGTACCTGTCTGAGTTCACGAAAAAAACTCTTTCGCAGTTTAACTGGAAAGACGGCGACCCGATTCCAGCCGCACTCGGAGATCGTTTGTTAAAGATCAAAGAAACGATCGAGCCGTCGACCCGAACCGACGTACTTGTCGACATTGAAAAAATGCCGGCCGCGGCAGTCGAAGAAATAAATGCAATGCTGGCCGAGGCGAAAAAAATCGGCAAAAAGAAAGCCGAGTTTGAGTCGTTGCAACGAGATACTTCTCAAATGGCACCACAAGTTCGCGACGCCGTAGAGCAGATCTTGGGGCCGCAGATTTTAGACGACCGAGAGGAAGCGGCAGCCGCCAGCCAGGCCGAACCAGTTCCGGCACCCGCGGCAGAACCAGCACCTCAAAGCCAGTCACCGCGCGATCTGCCGCTTGATCGGGATATTCCCACAACCGGCGAGCCGATGGTGATTTTGCCGTTCTGCCCGCGTTGCGGTTGGGACATGCGGCAAAAGTTTGAAGTCAAAGTGACGGATCGCGACAAAGAAGATTTTGTCGCCTGTCTGCTTGGCGGTACGCGGTTTAAAAAGAAATACGAATTGCTCGGCGGTCGACTTGTTTTGCATCTGCGGGCACTGCTGTCCGAAGAAAACAAGATGATCTATAAGCAACTCGTTATCGACCAAGCCGCCGAACGAATCAAAACCGAAGGCGAGTGGTACGCACAGTTGATTGAATATCGTCTGGCGTGTTCTGTAGAGAGTCTGAACGATAAGGACGGCAAACCGATCTCGATCGTTCCTGAATTGGCAGAGATCGCCACCCTGTATCCAACTAAAGAGCGCCCAGAAGATACGCCGCTTGTTGCCGCGTTAAATTTTGTCAACAACAAAGTGTTAGCCCAAGAAGTCACCAAACGCCTTGTCGGCACGCACCTCCGACAGTTTCAGCGTTTAGTGGAAGCGCTTGAGGCTATGGCACTTGACCCAAGTTTTTGGACCGGGATCGAATAGCAGCCTACATGGTGCGGGCTGCAGTATCGGGAGCGATCGACTACTCCCGAGCCGATCCCACGGATATTAATTGGCGGTTACGGCAGAAACTCGTGCTGCAAGAAGTCCAGCGGCGCGAAGAAGTCATTTTCTTAGACGCGGTACACCGGCAGTGGTTGGCGTACGTGTCACACGGCTCGCTGACAGACAAAAGTTTTGGCGACGTAAAAGCGTCGGCAAACGACGCACTGGATCGGCTGCAAAATGCGATATTTCCGTGGATAGAGACGCCTAAACCAGGCCCTCAAAACGATACAATATTGGATGAAGAAACACAGAAACTAGTTGATCAGTACAAAAATTTGCAGGCAGAGTTTAAAAACTCGCTGTCTAAAGAAGACACAAAGCCGGAAGAATAGTTATGGCAGGCTTTCAAACCCCACCACCTGATCCGTTCAACTATCCGTGGACCTACAATCCAGCCAGGAGCATGGGGTTTGATCCAAACGGCATGGGCGGCGCGTTAGCCCCGCTGTTTACGCAGTATCTGCAACAGTTCGCCGGCCCCACTAATTTCCTGCCGCACCAGAATCCGGCACAGAACGCCATGGATCAATTGACCATGCGGCAGTATTTCAATAGCGCACAATTAAACACAGCCAGTGCTACCAGGGCGGGTACGGGGCACTTCGCCAACGTAATTGGCGGCGGAATGATGCTGGCAACGAACCAGCCCCTTTCCGACTTAAACAAGCAGCAGGCCAATTTTATGGCCGGCATCGCTAACAATCAGTACGTCAAAGCCGCTATTGGTGGATTGGTAGGGCCAGAAAACCTTGAGGCCATGATGTTTGGCACCAAGGGCGACCCGTCTGCTCTTGCAGGTGCCGCAAACCGCGTCGGATATTACCGGCAAGATCCAGCCACCGGTGCCAGCCGAATTCGGGGCGAATCTCTGGCAGATTTCACCAATGACGTTTACGCCACACTATACGAACCCGGCGGAAATCTTGAGGAAACGACCCGCCAGGCCCGCGAAGGAAAAGACGACGTTAAAGCACAGGCTATTACACGACTTAAAAAAGCCGCGCGAGCAGAACACGAACGTGTCATTGAAGACGACGAAATCGCCACACGTATGACCAGCAACCTGGGTGCTGAAGAACTCGGGTCGCTGTACAAAAAATATCGGGCCGGTGGCGAGGCTACTACTGCGGCGGATCAAGCTAAAGAACTTGTAAAAATTGAACGGGCCGTAAGAGATTCCGGCGTGATGGGTTTTGATGAGACGTCGGTAGGAGCACTTCGCGGCCGGGCCGAAAGAGCCGCTGTTGAAAACATGCACGGATTTTCTGCCGGCAGGGCTGGTCAGGTCATGGAGCATTTGTTCCAGCGAGGCATGTTGCCACAAAGTATTGGTGCGCTATCGGCGGCTGACCGAGTTAAAGCCATTGCGGCGTCCGAAGACCTTGATGACGAAACAAAAACTCGGCTCGCCCGCCAATTTGCTGAACGCGATCTGGGTGCCAACGACAAAGAATACAAAGCGGCCACCCCTGAACGCCGCGAAGAAATTATCGCTGGACGCCTCGATGACTATAAACGGCGCGTCGGCGACACGATGACAAAAATCAAAGAGCGGTCAGCCGCCGGCACCGTTGATCCCGAGGAGGCCCGCAAACTTCTAACCATGGACGGCATGGATCAGATTGCCAGCAACGTTGATGCAAAACGTGCGGGCCAATCGGTTAAAAAACACACGGAGGCACTTGCCGCCGTACGTGAAATCTTCGGCGACAACGGCAATACGAACGCACCCATACCGGCCCTGCTTGCTGCACTTGAGCATTTGAGTCAGGGTGCATCAGGAAGATCTGGCAATACAACCAAAGTTGCCAGCACTCTTCGGCAGATGCGGATTATGGCCAAAGAAATTGGCATGGGCTTTGACCAGATGGCACAGGTTGCCGCCGGCGTGAACGCGTACGGCTCTCAACTGGGTCTATCTGACGAAGAAAAGTTAAACGCCACATCAAACGCGATTGCCACCGTCCGCAATATGGATCGAGCCGGTGCGTTTAACAACCGCGGTTTTGGCACCATGAGCAAAGAAGAGGCCACCACATACGCGGCTGAAGTATCAGCACGCACTGAAAATTCATTTACAGCCAAATCTGCCGCCGCTATTCGCCGTGCGTATCTTGAAAATAAAGACAAATACGAAAACACAGAACTTGGCATCATCGGCAAAAAGATGGAAGACCCGAACTGGGACGGGTCATACGAGGTTGAAGAAGGCGGCAAAAAGGTCACAAGAAATTTTTGGAATGACGTAGGTCGAAACGGGGCCGAGGCTATCTCTCGTATTTCTGGCGCATCTGGCATGGACATGATGCGTATGAACATCTTGATGGAGGATTACCAGACCAGAGAATTCGCGGCTTCTGGCGGCGGTATGAAAGCCATTCGTGCCGACATGACACGAATGATCAGCAACACCGGCGTGGCCGATGTAATAACAAAGGGCATTAAAGGCGACGCGACAAGTGCCTTGGGCGGCGATTCCGCAAAAGACGACGAGGTCCGCGACGCCCTGGCCCAACGCATGACAAATTTAATGCTCGACTCAGCACACATGAGCAGTGCTGATCAATTGCAGCATTTAGAGGACACGACCGTCGCAGAGTTTACAGCAACGCTTGAGGGCATGGGCGTCGCAAACGCCGCAGACGAAGCGAAAAAAGCGTTTGAGGCGTCTTTTGGGGCCGACGCTAAAACACGCAGAGAAAATCTCAGCAATCTTGTAACAAACGCCAATATCGGCATTTTTAATATGACGGGCGGCCGGCAAAAGGGTTTGCGCGGCATGCAGCAGTTTTTCAAAGGCGTAGATTCGTTATCGGAAACGCAGGCGGCCACACTTGGTCAGGCTGATCGTGCACACAGGCTCGGTCTGTCATATCAGGGTACTTCGATCGAGCGGCTGTCTGACTCACTCGGCAACCTTGTGGCGACCGGTGAAACCGCTGACATCAAAAACATACTGTTTGACACGTTCGGCATTACGCCGGACAGCGAACTTATCAAAAAGATTGCCCCCGAATTGCAGGGCGAATTTAACAGAGCACTTACGCAAATCAATCGGTCTACTGTCACAAAGGATTACATCCACAAACTTGAGCGCGGCGAAGCGACTGATTACGCCGGCAACAAGATTACCGGCAAACGTGTTGACGAGGAAATGTACAAACTTGCTACTCGCGGGATGACCGAGGATCAGCGAAAGCAGTTTGACGAAGCATTTAAGACCAAGGTTACTGACGAGCAGATTGCTGCACGTCGAAACGAAAAATTTGACAAGATGGTGGCCGATGCCGAAGCCGCCGCCACAAAAGATCCGACAAAACTTAAAGAAACCGATCTCTATAAAACATACGCGGCGGCACACAAAGGCAAAATCAAAGACGGAATTACCATCAAGGAAATGGCCGACGAGATGCGGACCGTACATCTCGGTGCCGGCTCTACGGTTGAGGGCTTCCAAGCACATCAACTCATACACAAAGGCGAGTTCACTGGTGCTCAGTTGCGAGCGGCGGTGGAACACGGATCTCTGAACCAGGCACGCTTAGACAGCACTCAATGGGCCTCCGAGCACGAACGCGGCACGGCTCGGTTTATTGGGTTGTTTGGCGGCGACGAGGCTGAGACGCGGCAAGGGCTGCGGGCCGCGTTACTGTCTGACGCCGATGCGGGCGGTTACAATTTAGACGGGGCTATGGCCGGTCTTATGGAGCACGGCATGGTTTCGCCTGACGATGACTCTCCAGAAGCTAAAAAACACCGCGACGAGTTTGAAAAAATACTGGCCGGTTTAAGTTTAACTGATAAGCACAAGGAAAGAATTCGCGGTACGTTCTCGGGTTATCAACTCGCTGAAAAAATTGAACTCGCACAACAGGTTCGACCGAGCGTTCCGGGTGAGGCTCCGACTACCGCACCGGCGTTGCCGACTCAAACAGCGGCGCAAATGGGCCACGCCCCCGGTGCCCCCGCGGTGCCGGAGATTAAACCAAGTCCGGGCGGTGCAGAAGCAGCCAAAGAGTTAGCCGAAGGTTCCAGCAAAGACCCGGCACAAGCAGCGGCCGCACAAAAAGAAGCCGACGCAAAAAGTGCTGGTGCTCGTGCCGGTGAAGACGTCGCCGTTACAGCGCCATCTACTCCTGCTCCAGGCCGCCCGGCCACACCGGACATTTCTCCGCAGCCGGACGGCTCGCAGCCTGGAACGTCCGTCGTGGACCGTTTTGGGCCCGCGTTGGACATACCCGACCGCCTCGGCCAGGCGGCAGAACCAGGACCGGCGACAGAAGAAGGAACAGAAAAAAAATCAACACAGTCGCAGCGGGATAATGCCGCACTGACATCAGAACTGGGCAAACTGACAGAGGCCATCAAAGGACTCGAAAGACCGTTCCGCGATTTAATTGACGCGGTCGGGTCGAAAAAGGGTGGCGGTTCCGGGTCTGTTGCCCGCGATGACGACAAATCTGACAGACGCCAGTTGGCCATGGAAAACAGAACAAATTTGCAGAATGTGATGTTCCACCAAAAGGGTTCTTCAGCGGCCGGCGGCGGCGGGTCCGGAGGCGGCAGCAGCACTATTAAAGGCACGCTGACACTGGTCGGACTGCAGAGCGCTATTTTGGCCGCCAAGGGTGCACCAGTTTTTACGCCAACAGGCGAGGGCCCCGCAATCGTATCCGCCATGCCGAACGGCGCTTATTTAAGTAGTGCGGCAGTTTCACCTGTAGCGGAGGCGTAATATGGCAAGTTCTGTTTTTACGCCCTGCGAGGGGGCTATCGTCAAAGTAAATTTGTGCCCCGACGGCGGTGGCGGAGGTGGTGGAACGTTTAATGTGACTGTGGGCGGTTCGCAAATTGGGTTTCCAACCAGCGGCTTTTTGCTTGAAATGCAGGGCAACTATCAGTTTCTACACGCTTTAGACGAGTTTATCTACTACTACAACTTCGGCGACCGTGTAGGCGAACTGACCGTATCTGGTTTTGGGTTTCTGGGCGGAGAGACGTGTAACGCGTCAGGTGGCGGAAAATCGGGCGAGGTATGCGGCATTTTGGATTTTTATTTAGCGAACAGGCAGTCAGTCAAAAAGCGTGCAATACCCGTCGGCACCGACAGGTGCGGCGATTTCTGGGCGTTTCTAACTGGTATGAGACTTGAGATAAGTTCTGGCTCCGGCGGCGTGCCGATCGGGCAGTGGTCGTTGCGTTTTCACGTTATTCCGCCGCGAGGCTAATCATGATCAATCATGCCCGCACGCTGCTTTTAAACAAAGCAGCAAAAACAAATCACGTAACCGTAGACACCGGGGCAGAGTTTGTGCCGAACGAGTTTTTTCCGGTGAATTTAACGAACGAGTTGCGGCTCGTGCGGCGCGTTCTTTTTGGCAGCAACCCAGACGCACGGTTTATCAATCTACGTATCCGCGAACTGATGGGTTACGTGCACCAAACGGAACTAGCCCAATACGTATACGATCTTGATCCTCGCGTGACTTATTGGCCGATGACGCCCACAGATTTCAACGACATCGCCAGAAATCAGATTGTTGTGACGCAATTAAGCGGCCCGCCGCAACGGTTGGCACTCAACGGAGCGGTTAAGCCCGATCACAGTGTCGGACGGGCTGTGCACACGTATTTAATCTCTGTAGGTGTGGCGAACACGCTCAATATGCGGACAATGAAACTGCAGACGCCGGACTCTGACAATACGATACTCACCATTCAAACATTAGGCACAACACAACCGCCAGAAACATACAGTGTCGGCGGCGTCGGCTCAACGTCTACGGCCTCATTGCCGCAAACAGATTTAAAGCTTTTGCTCAACTTCGCGTCGCCCGAATCGCCGTACGCCAACATCGTCACCGAAAAAAACGAGTACGTCCTGTACGAAGATTACGCAACTACAGGCCCGCTTGAGTCCGAACAATTTGCCGCAACAATGCCGCTGACAAGCGGTATTTTTAGTTCTATACTTGCCCAGTGGCTCATCGTCGCGAAAAGCGTGCCTGACTCGATTGTCACTACGTTGCTGCCAACCCTGGAACTGCTCGGTGAACCTGTTTTTCTGTCGTTATTTGGTGTCGAAAACATCGAGCCGTACGCGACGTTTAAAAATCTGTGGTTTGATCATTACTCGCCCGTCTACCGGCTGGCGGGATTGACGATGGCGATCATTTATAGAACCGAAGAATTGCGGAAATAATATGCCATACAGCACCAAAGACACGTACGTTTTTTCGACGTTCAAAATCGTCGCTGATATCGAAGGTATTGGCGAGGTGCGTGATATTGTCGCTATCTCCGGCACATTTGCTTTGAATTCGATTCCAAAGGCGTCGCTGGTAATGGCGTGCGGTATTAATGCAACAACAAACAAACCAGCGACAGCCCACCGAGTACTGCAAAACGTAAAAATGCGGGCGAAAGTAAAAGTTACGCTAGAAGTGCAGACGACGGACGGGAAAGAGTCGAAAAGCCCGTCACAAAATATCGTCGTGTTCGAGGGCTATTACGCCGGCTTTGGTTTTCAACGGGCACAGGACAACGCTCAGTACACACTGCACCTCGTACATTGGCTTGACGACCTTAATGAAGGTTCAATGCTGTCGCGTAACTTCTTTCCCGGCGCCGGCTACTCGCTCGCAGAGAACGCGAATAGCTGGTCGATACAGGCTGGTCAGGGCGGATCTGGCATCGTGTGTGCTGTCCCGCGCCTTGACCCACGCAATCAATACATTCAATACGGTAAATACACCTCTGACTTTTGGGCAGAAACGATTAAGCCGATTCTGATGACAATCGCCGACTGGCCGAGACCTGATGACGCGTGCAAGCCGCCGGGAGAAGCGGGCACCGAAGACACGATCAAAAAAGCACTTGAGCGTATGCCGGGGCCACAATACGGCAACCCGCGGCCAGGCAAACTACCGCTGAATTTCGATGACCTGAAGGAACCACTTAACCCGGCAAAACTGAACAAGGCAATCGAAGCTAGCCTGTCACAAAGCGGACTGGCTGGTTTTAACTACTCTACTTTTTGGAGTATGTTAATCGGCGTTTGGGCCCCTAATTTTTTCTTTGCCATCTCGCCTGGCGTGCAGTGGGCTAACGTGATTCCGTACTTTGGTGGGTTGCGGTTTCAAGAAGGCGGCTCGGGCTTCAAGACAATCGAAGCCGACGAATACGGGTACGCTAACTTCATGTGCAATACGGGCACGATTCTTGAGGCGATTAATGTGTTTTGGGGGCAATCGAGTTCGTCCGGCATAATTGCCGGAGACGTCAAACTGATCTCAAAAACCAGTTTTTGTCAGCCGGCGGGTAGTTTTCCGCCGCTCGATATGCGTGACCACCGCGGCACCATACTCGTCAAAGAGCCGCCAGGGTGGGTGACTGAATACGTCGGTTTCGCCGCGTATTCTCAGGGAAGTTCTGGCCTTGTCGGGCGCTATACCGGCGGGGCCATGGAGACGCCGGACAGCGGCAATCCGACGCCGGAAGGCGGCAAACCAGACAGGCCAGAAGCCCACCGGCAAATAAAGCAGTCTCGGTTGCTCGATGTGTTTGCCGAGCAGTGGTACAAAACTGAATTTTTGCAGCAGCGGTACGGAGAGTTCTCTGGAAAACTCAGGTTCGATATCGCGCCCGGCAGTATTGTTAAAATTAAAGCACCGACAAGGACAATGCCAATGCTGCCGGACAATACCGACATGGTTGGCATGGTAGCACAGGTGTCGTTTGTGATTAATGCCGAATTGGCCCAAGCCGGAACGTCTTTTTCGTTGACAAATATTCGCTCTGTGAAAGAAGACGGAGAAGAGTTAAAAACAGCACCCCTGCCGCCGTTCTATAAAAAGCCGTGGCCTGGCGGGCCGCTGTCGTTACCGATGGCCGAGTAGTGAGCACGATTATGGCGAACAATAACACACAAAAATCTGGCATGCCGTCTATTCTGGGCGATGTGGATCCACCGTTCTCCAAACAACGGCCGATCACCGGCGTCAGCCCAGACTTCGACAATCTTTACCAATCGTGGAAACAAAATCAGACGCCAGAAACAAACACGCAAATTTTAAAAGCTGTGCAGCCGGTAATTGACAACGCACTGTCGAGCTACGTTGGCACAACACATAGCCCAACCATGCGATCTCGTGCCAAACTCATGGCATTAAAAGCACTCGGAACATACGACCCGCAGCGCGGTAATGTGCGTACGCATCTGATTTCGCAATTGCAAAGCCTTCGCCGCGCGTCGGCCCAAGAACAAAACATTATTTCGATCCCGGAGCAGGTAGGGCTCGATTTTCAACATATCTCGACCGCGGAAAACGAATTGCGAGATCGGCACGGCCGCGACCCGACTGACGACGAACTGGCTGACTACACGAGCCTGTCAAAGAAAAGAATTCAAAAAATACGCGGCTTTAACCAGCCTCTCGCAGAGGGCACCGTGTCTCGTATCGTTGACGAAGATTCCTCTGGCGGCGACGTAGCCAGCAGTATCCCAAACAACAACCGGGCCGCCGATGCGTGGATGGATTTCGTATACGACGACCTTGGACCCACCGACAAACTGATTATGGACATGACTCTGGGGCGCAACGGCAAAAGAAGAGCCAGCACGCAAGATATTGCACGTAGGCTCGGCTTAACATCTGGTGCGGTGAGTCAGCGTGCCGCCAAAATTCAGGCGATGCTGGATAAACGTATAACGGGAGGGTTTTAATGGCACACGGCACACCAAAAGGAAAAATCGACGCAGTCTTTGAAAAACGCATCAAAGATTTAGAAAAGTCCGCCAGGTCGACGGCTGATACCTACAAAAGCGGCTATACGCAATACAGAAAATGGGCTACGCCAGAAGGCGTGTCCAATTTGTGGCACGTACCCTCGTTGCACATGCCGACTTGGGATCGGTTTGAAATTAACAAACTGTATTCTGCGGACATTTTAAACGGCGATCCGCAATCAGGCGGTACGTGTGCCGACCTTATCGCCATGAAACTGCAAAACGATTTTTTAGCGTCAGAAGAGCGGGCGTTTAGGCTTCGTCACGCGTCGTATACACGTTGCGGAGCAATGGCGCACGGCAGGTTTGACGGGCAGGGTAAAGAGGGCGAAAGTTCGTTCTCTTTTATCAAAGATTCGATTAAGGAAATCCTGGAGGCCGGCAAACAATGAGCATCCAGGATTACGCAAAACGCAAATATGACTTCCTCGCGTTTCGAAACGTCGCGCCCGGCAGGGAACGACAACTCGGCCTCGCTCTTTATTCGGAAGACGACAATGGGCAGATCTGTGTAGGAATTCAGAAACTGGCCCAGCGGTGGGCGTTGGAGTTTTTAACTGAAACCGGGTCTTTACGCGGACTACCAGACCGCGGGTCGTCATTTATGGCGGCGTTGCGGCTCCGGAATCTTCGGACACCGCAGGACATCACTTTTGCCTTCAATGCCGCCAACCTCGAAATTGAGCGACAATTAAAAAACGAAGAGTACGACACGATGCCCGACGACGAAAAGTTTAAAACAGCCGCCCTAACCGGGGTGACGTTCTATCCCGGATATTTGTCGCTAAGTGTTATGATTGAAAGCCAGGCCGGCACCTCTAGGGCCGCTATTTTACCGATCGCTACGCTTCCATAGGTGTTTTAATGGCTATAGCAATTACAAATCTGGATGAACTCGCACCGGAAAAGATTGATGCGATGTTCACAACGCTTTCGCAACTTATGCAAGAGCGGCACCCAGAAATCGAATTGACGCGCGGCGTGTTCCACGATCTGGTCTTGTATTTTTCCAGCGTGTTGAACGCCACAATGCAAGAAAACATCGACCGCGTGCGGCAGAGCAACAGTCTGCAGCAGATTAAAAACAATCCAAGCATCGCCGACGATACAATCGTTGACCAAGTACTGTCGAATTACAATCTGACGCGCGATGCCGGTACTGCAGCGACCGGACTCGCTACGCTAATTATGCCGTTTGCCGCGTCGGTCACTTTTCCGCAGGCTGTCAATTTGACGGCGAACGACATCGTATTCAACCCAACGCAATCATTTCAGATTTTGCCGCCCGGGTCTGTTGCCGTGACGGCCGCAGAACGCGTCATGTCCCCGGTAGGCGACGGAACGTTTATAGCGACCGTGCCTGTCATTGCCGCGGAAGTTGGCACGGCTGGCAACATCGTGCGTGGAACTCCACTTGTTCCAAACTTTATGCCTACGGCTGACTTTGTAAACGGGCGTGATCCTGCCACTAACGAAGATTACATTTCTCGTCTTGCCCCAGCACTCGCTGCAAAAACGATCGGCGGCCGACAGAGTTACATCGCCACTATTCGTTCGCAGACGCCATTTGACACGATCTCGCACATATCCGTACTCGGTGCCGGCGACCCAGAGCAGCGACGAGACCAGCACGGCCTGTTTCCGATTTCAGGCGGCGGCAAAGCGGACATCTATCTGCAAAGTCACGGTTACGCCCAAACCCGTGAATATTTTCTTGAGGCCACATACGTCGGCCCCGCGGTCATCGGGACGCGCTGGCAAATCACTTTTGACCGCGACCTGTCGCCGGCACTGTACGAGGTGTTGCGTATCGCCAAACCGCAAGATTTCACAAACACTGGCTATCAGATAGTCAACGAAATTCGCGGCGTCGACTTCTCAAACTTGGATTTTGTGCCGTCCATAAAGTACTTGCACGAGAGTGCGTATACACGGTATCAAACGCTCACTATACAGTTTGACGATACTGACACGCCGGCAATCAATTTAACTCCAAATCAAAGCAAGGCAACCTACTCAGTTCAGACGTCAAGTCTGCCGTACGTTGCCGAGGTGCAAGATTTTCTTACAGACCGAGATCGTCGTTCCCGCACCACCGACGTACTGGTGCGAGCAGCGATTCCGTGCTTTACAAAAATCTCTTTTCAGATCCGAAAAGATGCGAACGACGCGGACCCTGATTTTTCTGCGATTCAAAAAGCCGTAAGCGAAAAAGTGGCAACGGTCGGGTTTACTGGGCAGTTGCACGCATCTTTAATCGCCGCGACCGTACAGCAACTTTTAACCGGCAAGCAGGCTATCGGTTCAATTGATATGTTTGGGCGCATCCGTAAACCAGATGGGCAGAACGTGTATGTCCGTGACAATACTCTGCTGCAAATTCCCAACAATCCAGAGCATTTAATCACTGGTCGCACGACAGCGTTTCTTACCCGGCCGGAAGACGTATCCATCACATCCGTAACCGCCGGTTTCGTGGGTTAATAAATGGCTGACAAATTCAAGTACCCAGCGTCTGATCTCGACCGCGGCCGCGCACTGGTTGCGACGCTGGGGACTTTCTGGTCGCGTATCTACTCTGCCAAAGATCAGATCCAGTCGTATACGACAGCGGTTGCCGTACTTGCCGCCCAAAATTACCGCAACATTCTTGAAACAGTTTGGTCGCTCAGCCGTTTCGATGTGCCAATCTTTCACACCGAATACTGGGTGCCGCTTGTTATACGCAAATCAGAGTTGACTACGGCACCAGTCGTTAATAACTTTTTCGACGACGATTCAGAAAAGTTTGATCTGACGTCTTCGCTATTTAACGGAGTAGCACGAACAAACCTTTTTTACTTTTCGTTGCCGAAGAACCTGGTCGGTTTGCGGCATGTGTTTAACAAGATCATTTACCCCACGGTCGCACTGGCAGAAAATATTGATTACGCCATTGACTCGAAAAACCGCCTTATTGCGTTCACGGAGAACCCGTTCGACAACCCTGGGTTTCTACGGCGCTCAACAGCGGTCAACGGAAAGAGCGACGAAGAAATCGTTCTGTGGGGTTTTAACGGATCGTTTGATTACGAAAACGTATTTAACCAGTTTGCTTACGCGGTCGGTATTCGGCTTAAGAGCAGCCAGGGCTTTAAGGATCTTACCAATGCTGTAATCGACGGGCTCATCTCCGGCGGCGCTACGTGCGCTGATCTTGATCTGGCACTAGCGGCTGTTTGTGATATTCCGTTGACGGTAGATGACGAAGAAACTGTGGAAGTCGTCGATAACGATACGCACGGTTTATTTGTAGCCACGGACAAACATCTCTACAGATTTGGCTCGCGGGCTGAGGCGATTGTTGTGCCGGGTCAGAAAGTACGGGCCGGGACACAGATGATTCGCGGATTTGAAATCGACGAGTTTTTTGTCGGCACCACGTACGACCCGACAACTCGCAACGACGAGAACTGCTGTCCCGCTCAGGTTCAGTTACTCGGCGTTAATTCGACAACCGATTTATTAACAACTGAAAACCTAGAAAACTTGCTGTTAAATGAATCTGCTCAGGTTTGCTCGCCGCGGAAAGCACTGTCGGCACTGGCGCTCGACAACGGGTTTTTGTCGGCCTGCTTTTACGGCGACATGGTTTTCGAAAACAAAGAACTACCGCTGCACGTCGACACTGATCATGTCACCGGCTACACGTATGTAAGTTTTCCGGTCGCTGGTATGCCGCAGGACGTGCAGCAGTTTTTTGACGAAATACACTACCGCGGTATCACGGCCGCACAGAACGCCGGAGACTGCCCGAAAGACGCACCAAAACGTTTTACACTCGCGCACTATCTTGATAAGCGTAAAACTCCGATCTCGGAACCCGAAGCACAGCATCTTCCCCAGACAATTAATCCGCTGCGCTTTATCGTCGAGAACGTGTTGCGAAACAACGTTTTTGTCGTCAAATTAAAGGTTTCCGCCCTAGGGAAAAACAGGCTCGGGTTGTACAATATTAGACACCTGCGGCAGTTGCTGCCCCCAGGGACGGCGATGATTTTAGTAGTCGATCTGGAGGCCCCGACAACCACCATTGACGCTGAAGACAGCGTAAGTGAAAACATGTCGGTTTTCATTGGTGCAGAGCCGGCGGTCGACACGCTGAACGACACATTTATTCGCGACTTGGGCGTAACAGTTAACTTACTATCTGGATCATGCCAATAGGGAAAACTATGGCTGCTGACAAAATTACAGCCGCGAATTCTGGCGTTCGCGGGCATGTTTCGATCTGGCGTGTAGACGAAAAAACAGGTTTGCAAACACCTGTCGGCAACCAGCCCAACCAGATTCAATACACGTGGGGCTTCCTGGCCGCAAACTGCTTCGGCCGCCGCCGCGGCGCGGACCGCCCCGATTACAGCATTTCGGCTTTATACATTGAGTACGAAAACCAGACTGATCCCGAACAACCCGTTAGCGTTGCTTCGTCGTTTTCACGCAACCTCGGAATCGCATACTATAACGATCTTGTTAATTCAACCAACCGCGACTTTTTACGCATCCCGCTGACGATTGAGCCGACGATTGGCGTGTCGTCCGGTTTTGAGGCAAATTTGCCGGTCGAGCAACAAGGCAACAAATTAACATTTTTCGTGCAGACGGCTGGAGTCACAGGTACGCTCGGCCGCCCGTTTAGCCACACCGTAAATAGTAAAGTTTTTGCCGCCGCGTTGGTGGCGGCGCCCGTATTCGGCGACCGGACAAAAGACGTCGTCTTCGCTCGTACGGTTTTCAACGTCGACAATCAAGTAACCAAGGAAGCGTCGTCTCAAATCGGTATCACATGGGATATCGCGTTTGAATGACATAGCGGCGCCGGAGGACAAGGATGTCCGAAAACTGGCTGTTCAACATCAAGCACGTAACCCCCGGCGAGCCAGTGCAGGCTGGCGTTGTAAGCCGACCTGACCGTGCCCTGCAGGATCGCACCGAGTATTTGCGGCAGCGGCTCGACGCGGCGGAACTGGGCCGCGCCGTTTTTGATAACGACGCAACGATCGCTTCAGACGTATTGCCCGGCCAGCCCGTATTCTGGAATTACAGTGCCCGCCGATACGAAAAAGCCGTTGCGGCTGTAGAACTCGACGCAGCCACGCAAGCTTATGTTGTGCGGCCGTCGTCAGAATGCGTCGGGCTGTGTTTTAAAAAGAAAGCCGAAAACCTCGCTGACATTGTGCTGTACGGCGTTGTGGATCTGCCTGAATTACACAACGCTGTAAATGGGCCGTTGGTTCCTGGGCGGTATTATCTGTCCGCCGTCGAACCTGGCAAACTTGTGAAACAGCGCCCCGCGACCACCGTCAACGTTTGCTACGTGCAGGGGCAGACCGACGAGTGCAATCCGGTACCGCGCGTGGTGGTCATGCCGAACACCCGCGAACTGGTTGACGAGCACACGCACTATCGATTTGATTTATACGCTCGACCTGCCGGCAACAACGTTGTTTATGCGGACGGGGCTGGCAAAGAACGCCACAGCATCGGCAATGCCGACAGCGATTTAACTGGGTGGCTGCCGGCTGATCACGCTGTGTTCGCCGGCAAGGCACCAAACGGGGCGGTGTTTGGATACAACTTGACGCAACATCCGGCGCTTCGAAACGTTTGGCCGCCGATTCCGATTCAAGCCGTGTCCGTGCTCTGGGACAAAGGGCAGGATTATGTCGGGGCTACTGACGTTCCCACCGGCCCGAACGGCCTCGTAGTGTGCGATTTGAACGGAATTTGGTGGATGAGCGATTGTTACGGTGACGTACCGTGGCCGGCAACCTACACAAACGTGCCTGTTACGTCGACAAACTCAATACCCGCCGAGTGCCCGCGCGAAGAAGTTATGCGGGTGTCTGTTGTTTTTATACGCATGCTTGTGGGTAACGACCGCAGCGTAGTTACTAGCCTTGCACCGGGAGAAGACAGCCCGGTTGTAATTGAAAGTTGTGCAACCGGAGAAGCCGCCACACCAGGCAATCCCGGCACCGGCGACCTGCGTTTAAATCTTGACCTGAAATACGCCTCACCTAACGACGTGCGCGAACCGGGAGACGGCATTGAGGAAGCGGGACTTATTGTCACTGGTAAAACCCCGTCGGGCCGCAGGCTGCAACGTGGCTGGGTTCCAGCAGGTATTGTGGCCCACAACCTGCCGCAACTGTCGATCGAAAGCACCAACTACCGCAACCTGACGAATACAGAAAAAGAAGAGTTTGGGATCAACGTCGCCGAGGCAGTCAAACTGTATCGGGGAATCGTCAAGTTAAATTTTAAAACGGTGCTTGACCAAGAAATTTCACCGCAAATTGTGCGGCTGAACGACACGGTCGAGCGCTTGTTCATGGATATCCCGTATTTGGGTTTCCCTGCCGGTCAAGCGTCGTCAATGCGTGTGCGGCTCAATATTCCTGACATGAATATGGGTACGCCGCTGAAGATGTTAATACGTGTGCAACTGTTCGGTAAAGGTTCGGCCGCAACGCCGATGCCTGCACTGTTTATGTCGTACCGAAAACTGTCTAAACCCGGCAATACACCAGCGGCAGCCGTCGTTCTGCCGTCGTCTGAAAATGACTCTACAGACAACACGCTTGTATTTAATACCGCGTTGGCGGTTGGTCCCAATAAGGCAATTGTGTGCGACAGTTCTAAGTTCGCTGTAACTCCCGGAGATACAGTGCTGGTCACGCTTGAGCGCCGCGACGGCGACACGTATCCCGAAATCGGGGTGCTGCGCATTTCTGGCATTCTGTCCGACGCTACGACGAGTTAAGTGATGCCATGCCTATTGGTAATTGGAATTTACAGTGGCTCAACCATAATTCTCAGCGAGCATACCCGCTGACGGATCGGGCCACCAAAACAGACACTACCGGAACAATACAGATCCCAGACAATTTTATCGTTGGGCTGTATTTTCCAATTCATGCCGGCACATCTTTCCAGCCCGACAAGTTCTTTATCAAGAACTTGCTGATCTCACCCACCGGTTTCAATATCGTTCTCGGGTATTCGGACGGTACGACAACGGTAGATGTCGCCGGGGCTAATATAGTCCGCAGCAATTACGAACCCAACCGGTCATATGCTCTTGGTGGCATTGGCAATTTCGACGACTGTGTCGGGTCTGTGGTGCTTGGCGTCATAGACGATATTGACGCACTCCCGCCTGGTTTTTATTCATTCACCCAGGCCGCCGGAGAGTTAGAACCCGACGCGATACGGCCGATGCTCCGCGCCGTCACGCGGCTACAAATTTTAAATAACTCACAATTAAGCAATCCGATTTACGGACATGTAACGCTCGTCGCAGGCACAAACATTCGCATTGACGTAAACGAATTACTCAACGAGACAGAGATTGTCTTCAGTGCTATTTCCGGCACTAATTTGAATCACGACTGCCTTTGTAATGTACCCCCCGCTGGTGAGTGCATTCGGTGTATTAACGGCGTTTGCTCGCCCGACGGTACGTTTACATTCGGTCAAGATTCGTGCGTCGAGATTACACCCATTACGAACGGCTTGTCATTCAAAGACACGTGTGCAACACCGTGCTGCGGCTGCAAAGAACTTGACGCGATTACGACCCAACTTGACCGGTTCGGAGACGGTGTCGCCACGCTGCAAGGGTTTGTCACAAGACTCAGCGGCGAAGTAACGCAAATGAGCCTGGTCGTTCTCGGCAGTCGGATGGCCGACTGTTCGTCTTCTTGCCAGCAGGGGTGACACATGAGCACCCCTGACTTTGTCTATACGCCGCACGGCCGGCAAGGTATCGGCGTTATCCAGCCGCAAAGCGGCCTAGACTATCCGTTTGTCAATCCGTCAGAAGATATTCGTTACCTGGTGGCTGACTTTTATTTGTCATACGACGATCAGGGCGAGTACGTCCCAAGCGTGCCAAAAACGAAATTTCCGCTGCGAATTAAATACCTTTTGAACATCGGAGACGAACCGAGCGATCTGCCTACCGGTGCACCGGTCCCGATTAACGAGGTCGACATTGTTCTTGTTGACGCAAACGGTACTGAAATTTTTAACACTGTTTCACCTCTAACGACGTGCAGCGTTGAAGACTGGGGCACGGATTACAAGATCATTACGTGGTACACAACACATGCCGTGTGCCGCATTGTTGTCTATAAAACCTGGAAAACAGGCGAACCTGAACCGAAATACTATCCGCAACATTTGGCACCAAAAAACGCTGTCCTAGACGCCCGTACGGTCGACAAGATGCCAAAACGTTTGCTGTCGTTGCGGGTGCGGCAGCGGAACGGAACGGTTGTAAACGGACCCTATACGGGGAATATCCGCTTCACAAACAACTACAACACTGAAATAACCGCCGCCGCTACAACCACATCTAATTTTCTCGTCAATACAAACGTGAGTTTTTTGGGTGTAGCCGGCACAGGTGCTGGTTATTTTCCGGTGTGCGGCTCTGGGTATGACGAGGCGACTCAAGAAATCATTCCACAACCAATCAAACAAATTAACGGAATTACCGCGACAAAAGCCGGCGATTTTTTGTTGTCAGCGGGCGACTGCCTATACATGCGCCGACCAACCTCGACAATTGGCGGAAAATTTGGCCCGCATCCGACAGCACAGCAACAGGTCGGTGCAGACTGTACGCCGTGCTGTGCCTGTAATGACTATTTAAACACCGCGTTGTACATGAATGAACTTGGCCGCCGGTACGCCCTAATCGGTCGTCGTACCACGGATGTTAACTCTATTCATGCAGCAAATATTCAAGCCTGGAATCAAAAACGCGCGTGCACTGTTGAAAATCCGTTAAAACTTTTATTGGTCCCACAGTGCTGCCCGTTATTAGACGTCGTGATGATGCTGTGCAATCCGTGCCAAGTTTGTTACCAGCCGAGCACGCTTAGCCTCGCCATGACTTCTGCGGTGCCGATTGAACTTGTGTGCGGCAACACAACACTCTACCAACCAGACGGCAGTACAGCCGCACCCGGTTTAAACATTACGCCAATTACCGGCGGCATAAAAATTGACGTGCCGCTGCCGGCAATTAAAGCCGGCGGAAGTTCGTACGTTAAGTTTCGTGTAAAAGCTACAGATAATAAAGCATACCCGATTGTCGGCACGTTAACCGGCACTTTTGCAGACGGCAGCCCCATACAAACCGGGTGCCCCGAAGAAACACGAGAAGATAATAGACAGGCCGCACAGACAGTTAAAAGTGCCACACTTGCGTGCGACCAATTCGGTAACGACGCCAGAGCTTGTGCAATCACATGAGTATTCGAAATCAAAACTGGTACAACTTGCAAACAACTCGTCGATATCCGCTCGACGAAAACAGTACCGGACTGGACGATTCGGGTGTGTTTATCAGAGACGATATCCTGGTGGATTGCAATATTCGTTTTCCCAATACATACGGCGAGTACGTATACGTTCAGGGAATTACGGTATCTGCCGGTTTAGCGACAGTTGTATTCGGCGTCAGTCAAACACGTGAAACGTCTGCCGGTGCGATATTGGCGGCGATTACTGTACCGCAACCTGTGAGCCCGTACGTCAATTATTCAATTACTGGACTGCACCCGGGCGTTAGTGGTTGGGTCGTGTTTGGCCCAGGAGTCGAAATACCGTTTACAGGCCGGTATTCGACCGTACGACAAACTTTAGTGTCGCCGCGCTGTGCACGTGGTTACAAACCACTTCCGATCCCAACGATTGGAAAATTTGGTTTAAACGATGTGCTACAGGGTGTTGTCAGTTTGGTGGGCGAGTTCCCGGTTAAAGTACGATACATGGAAAACGCCGGTGATGTTGTAAAAAAGACAACCGCAGAAACAACCCCATACGCCGACAACGTCAGGGCACTTGTCATAGAACTGGACACGTCCGAAATCACGACAGATTACAACCCGTTGCAGTTGTTTTTGGGCCCGTGCGGGCAGCGGCCAGAAAGCGGTACGTGCCCCAAACCGCCAATCGAAAATATTAACGGTATCGCACCAGACTGTAACGGCAACGTCGAAATCGTATTTGAAAATTTCAACGATGTCCGGCCGTTTACTGACTGCGGCGGCACCGACATAATTTCAAATAACGACTTGGGCACGATATGTGCCGGTGTCAATGTGCAAAGTAAACGACCCAAACAATACACAGACGATTGCTGCGTCGCTGGTTTTGATGTGCCCACAGAAGCAGACCTGGCTACGTTTCCTGTTGAGCAGCGCACGTCCAAGATGATCGTGCGAACAGTCGACACGAATGAGCGGTGGCAACTAGCAGATGACTTAATCACATGGACAGTCACCAACTCGGCCGAGTACTGCACCTGGCCTGATCCGACGACACTAATACCCGACATAATTATTGACGAACTGCCGCCAACACCCGTTTACCCGCCGGTAGCCCTTCCGGCGTGTGTTGATTTCGCGAATTGCCAGGGAAGTGACGCATTTCAAGTACAGACTGGAAAATTTGATATTGCAAACGTACTGTCACCGCCGGGGTGCTCAAGTTGCGTGTCGGCAGAAATTGACATAGAAACAATTAATGCAACCGGCAATGATTTGACCACAAAACCGACATATATCGCCATAAGTTCGTCCACTTTAAATATTGCAACTTTTAAAAACTCAGCGACAGACTGGACATTAAATAAGACAATAACCGCAGAAATTCGAATCGGCACGGGCGGGTTGGAGCGCAACGGCGGTATTGTGCTCAACTATCAAAAAACTTTAAACGCCGCACAACAACGTCAGACAACGTTTGTGGTCGCGGTATTGGACGCTGCTCGCGGCCAGGTGCGCGTACTCCGATACACAAATAATTTCGTTACACTCGAATCCGCCGCGACAATGACTATTAAAACCGGTTCGTGGTACAGACTTTATGTCACACCAGTCAGCGACGGGAACTCAATCGCCCTAAACGTGTACGCCGAGGAGATGACAACAACAAATCCCGCTACGGTAAACATGACAGTACAAATCGATGCCGCATCGTACGGCGACCTGATCGGAGCCGCTGGTTTGTTTACAAGCCGGTCTTACACGTACTTCAACAAATTTACGATAGTCGAGCAGGCATGACCAGTTCACGCATTCTATTTCCGCAGTTCCGCGACGAGCAATCGGCAAGCCGCTACCCGTTTGCGGATCACAGTACGCTCGTATCGGACACCGGTTTAAAAATTGAAAACGATATGTTTGTCGACGCGTCATTCTACGGCATCGATTTAAACGAACAGGTGTACTTGTCATCTATTACAATTACTTCACAGACCGTAACTATCATTATCGGGGATATAAACAGTCCGGCCCGCCTCGTCGGCGAGTATGACGTGCTAAATCCGCCAGATAACGGTGTTGTTTCTTTTGTGGACCAATACGGCCGCCCGGGCGGCATGCTTTTAGCGGCGCCAGCCGTGCGCGACAACAACGGAAACATTAAGCAAAATTCGTCTTTGTCAGCTTTTGCTGTTTGGGCACAAGGACAACATAACTTCTCTGCCGACGCGACTGAGTTTGTATCCACCGCGGTGATTCCTGCTAAAGAACCGGGATTACGGGCACTCATACCAGATACGTCCCAATTACAAACAGGCGACGTGTGGCTGGTCGGCAGCAACGGTATTGTTCTGCGTGCCGAAGGCGAGCACGTTATTCGAATCGACATTATCGGCGTACCGCTGTTTAAGCGGCTGATATGTGCACCGCAAACAGAGTTTCCGACCAAATCGTTCTTGCAGACCATCAACGGTTGTGGTCCGGACACGTACGGCAATTTTACGTTTACCGCCACAGACAAAATGGTTGACCAGCCGACTGTCCGCATTTATCCGAACAACGGCACATTAACGTTTGACACTGTCGGCCCGCAGGTGACCTAATGCCACGTCCAGGTTTTTACAACGACAACGAGTACCGATCGTATCCGTTTGTTTTCAAACCGGGCACGCCGCCCATTCCAGACAGTGCCATTGTCGATGCGGGCGTCATCATGCGAATTGACAGTTTTTTTGACGACACGCGGCACACCGTATGGTTGGCTAAATTAACACGAGACAGCGGCAAGTTTTATTTTGAGTTTCGCACAGACGCTACGGACGAGCCGCTGGTTTTTGTGCGGTCCGCCGCGATGCAGGAGTGGCAAATTGAATACAGTGAGAGTGCCACACTGTCGCCGTGTCCGAATGTGCCGGACGCCGCCTGGGAAGGTTTTTTGGTGACCGGCCCGCTGAAAGATCTAAACGAGTTTTTAACGGCAGACGACACAATTTTTTTCAACAAGAACGCGTTGCAGCTTGAGCCGGCACGCATTCAAAATTTAAACAAAGCCTACGTCCGGACAATCAACATCGGAAACTATGAACGACCAGTCGTGCCAGAGTGCGGCCAGGCAAACCCGGGTGCCACCGTAATCCCGAAAATTATTCTTAACAAAGCCTGCATGGCCGGGAACATCAAATTAAAAGAAGGTTACAACTGCAGTATTAAACAAACAACGTTTGCAAACGAAATTAAAATTGGGGCCAGTGTCGGTGCTGGTGCGCCGGTCGATGCCGAGTTGTGTGCCAACGGCAGCGAGTTGGCACTGTTTCCAGACGAACCGTTGTTTCACAACAGCAAATTTTTTAGCGGCGGCCCGGCATGCGACGAACTAATTTTTACCGTCAACGGTTTAGGCGGACCGACGGTGACATTAACAAGCGGTAATGGTATAAATATCGCTACACAAACTGACCCTCCGCGTATCACTATCAGTCGCAACCTCGGCAGCACGGGCAACTGCTCGTAACGTGTACTATGGCAGATAATTTATTCAAAAATTCTGATCCGGCGTGCATTCCGGCCGTCCCGGTCATCGACTTCAAATTTGTCGAAGATTGCTTTATCGAGCCCACGCCGCCTCCGATTTTTGAGTGCGTGCAGCCGCCTGTGCCGAACGAGCCGTGCATTCAGTGCCCGGTATTTGATGGCGGCGGCAAGATTAACGTCACGTACAACAGCGGCGGCGGAGCGGGCAAAGACTGCGTCACCGAGCCAAAAATCGAAGTCAAGATTACAAAAACGGACAATGATCCGTGCCAATACAATTTTGACGTCAATGTCGACGTTCCGATTCCAAGAACGCCGTGTCCGGAAATTAACGTCACAAATTTTGAAGTAACTCACGCCGCGGCCGCGTAAACCTGAAAATTGCGACGACCCGGGCGAATGTGCGTTTGATCTAGATCTTGTGATCGACGTGCCGGTCGTGCAGCCGCCGTGCCCCGTAATTAACGTAAACAAATTCAAAGTTGAAGCAAAGTCTGCTGACTGCTGCACAGAAGATCAATGCCAAAGCAAGTTCACAATTACAACAAATCACACTGAGCCAACATGCACAGAGCCAGGCAAGTGCGAATTCAATGTCGACCTTGAAATCACGGTGCCCATTCCGTCTGTGCCGTGTCCAGAAATCAAAGGCAAATTAAAAACGACCACCGGATATGTCGGTGCTCCGTGCGTGACGTGCATCAACGATATTACTATTCAAGACAAATCGAAATTTGAAGACCTGCCTGCCGAAGATAAACCAGACGGCACCTATGTAGGTGTAGAGAACGTTTCGTCGCTTTACACCCTGGCGGGTGACTTAAAAACATGGGAACCAGCCGGTTACGAAAAACCAATATTCAGTCTGGCTGAACTCGCTTTGCTTTCTCCGGCAGATCGTGCTGGTGTAACGTTCGTTTTACAAAACCCGCCGACAACGTACAAAAAAGACGATGACGGAAAATGGAAACCCGTCGTTGAACCAGTCGCTGATTTTACTTATTCAAGCGTGGCTGAGCGCGACGCAGCAGACAGCCAAACACTGCCGTTTTCAGATCGGCCACTTTTACGGTCAACGGCGGCTATTCCGCCTGGTTCAGTAGTAAAAATTGACCCCCCGATTACGTATTATCGGCGTAAAAGCGTCGCGCTGTGGGACAAGATTCGAACGAGAATAGAAGGTGTTCCTTCGAGCGTTGACCGAATCGTCGGATCAGTCGCCGAAATGTACAACATTCCGTACAGCACCAGCGGTAGTGGGTCTGGTTTAACGGTTGGCGCGATCGTCAAGGTTGACCTCACACCGGAACCGGATGGTCCAATTACATACTATCGGCGTAAAAGCGTCGCAGCGTGGGAGAAAATTCGAATCAAAATAGAAGGCGTGCCTTCAAGCGTCGATCGAATTGTTGAATCAACCGCTGAAATGTACGCACTTCCGACCGGTTTTGGCGGCGTAGCCGTTAACGGTATCGTCAAGGTTGACGAGACGGACGTTCCCGCCAGCCCAGTTTCTTATTGGCGCCGTCAAAGCGTCGCGGTATGGGAGCAGATTAGAACCAAAATAGCGGGCGTGCCTTCAAGCGTCGATCGAATTGTTGAATCAACCGCTGAAATGTACGCACTTCCGACCGGCTCAAGCGGTGTAAACGTCGGCGGTATCGTCAAGGTCGACACCACCCCGGTGCCTCCGAGTCCAATTTCATACTATCGGCGTAAAAGCGTCTCACTGTGGGAAAAAATTAACACCAAAATAGAGGGTGTTCCTTCAAGTGTCGATCAGATCGTTGAATCCGTCGAAGAGATGCAGGCTATTCCGTACGGTAACGGAGGTTTATGGGCGGGTGCTATCGTCAAAGTGGACGAGACGGACACTGCCTGGCAAAAACAACCAGACAGTACCTGGCAAAAAATAAAGAACCCAATGCCGACAAGCGTCGGCGGTGCCGCACCGACCACAACAAAAATAAACGGTGCCGCGGTTGTGTCTACTCCCGACATCGGCCCGGCCGACGCGCCGGTCGGTAGCGTAACTTATGTATCGAGCCCGCCAAATCAGTTCGTATACGAAGGCGGCGAGTGGGTCCCAGTAATCGTGCCGGACGACACGATTACCGTGTATAGCGAAGAAGATCTCGATTCGATTGACACAACCGAACGCACAGCCGGAATGACCGTAAAGGTTCAAAAACCGACAGATAGATATTTGGTTGTCAACGGAACACTGGTGCCAGCCCGCTGCCCAGAAAGTGGTTTTTCTGTCAGTTCTCGAAAAAAGAAAACCGAAGATTGCAACGAGATTCCGCAGTGCGTTTTTGACCTTAATTTGGAAACGCTTGTTCAAATTTCCAAGCCGCCGTGCCCCACGATTAACGTTACAAGTTTTAATGTTGTCACTGGTTTTGCAGGAAACGAAGACGACACACAAAATGTCGACGAGACGTGTCTCGATTGTATCGTTGATGAGACTGTTGAGACGCTTGAAGACGCGGTCACGTTAGCGCTTACTGCTGAACCGGGAACAATTATTGGAATTAATAACCCGCCAACAACCTATCAACTTTCCAACAATTTATCGACGTGGGAGCCGACGACAACAGCAGCCGCAATCACTGTGGCTGATGGGGCGGCACTTACAGCACTGCTCAGTGACGTTAACAACGGGCTGCAGCCCGGACAAAAAATACACGTCACGGCACCGAATAGTCTTTACAAAATAAGCCAAGACCTCAAGTCTTGGACACCTGTAAATAACAACACAGCTGTTCCGCCAACAAAATTAATCACGGTGAGCACCGACGCTGACCGCGATATAATCGCGCTCAGCAGCCGAAAAAAAGATATGTACGTGCGGGTGCAAAACCCGACAACAGATTACACGTTTACCGGCAGCACAATTGTGCCGCAAACGGAAAACGAAAACACTGTAAACACAGTCGCGGATCTCGACAAAATACCGGAAAACGAACGCGCCGCCGGTATGTTTGTAACGGTGCTGTCTCCGACTGATCGCGTAAAAGTGAACGACGATCACACGATTTCCCCGGCTAATTGCCCGACAAACAGATTCACTATCACGCCGCGTGTTATCAAAGGCGACGACTGCAACGAGCCGGATAAGTGCGAGTTTGATGTCGACTTGCAGATTGCAATACCGATTCCGCGTGTGCCGTGCCCGATTATAAATGTCGATAATTTTCAGGTGAATACGCATTTCACCGGAGGCAACAACGCTGATGACCAGGCGTGCTGCATTGAGGGCGATACTGAACTCGTTGTCACAGAGGTAGAAAACAATGCCGCCCGAGACGCACTATCGTTTGCAGATGTAGCCATAGGCGGTTACGCCAAAACCACAGACACTGGAATATTTTGGCGTCGCACGAGTGACTTTAAACCAGACCAGTGGGAAGCGGTTGCCGATCCGACCGCCGCTGTTTGCGGTAGTGTTTTTCGAGTTGTGCCAAAACACCGCACCCCCGAAAACTGCCAAGATCCGGGTCAGTGCGAATTTGACATTGAGCTGTTAATTAACGTGCCGATTCCGCGCACGCCGTGTCCTGAAATTACTACGACGACAAGCGTCACCGTAGGTTACGCCGATTCTCCGTGTGTTGCCTGCGATACCGACATGGAAGTCGCCGATCTTAAAGAATTAAACGCGATACCGATTGCAGACCGCACAGTGGGCATGCGCGTTAAAATCAAAGAAAGTATCACAAAATACGTGCGCCAAAACGGGGAGTGGGTGCCCGGAGAAACAGACTCTACAAGCACGCCCGCCGATAAAACTGTCGCCAACTGGGGCGGCGTAACACTAGATGACCAGGTCGACGGCAAAATAATTGACATTCTTGATCCTCCAAATCAATTTTTAATTGGTGATGGTGGAGAGGTTAACGGAAAGTTTCGGTATTCGTGGGAACCGCTGAGTGACGCCGGTTGCGAGTTCGACGGGCCAAACAACAAAACTTTTACGTCAACAACGACCCGAGACGCGTATTTTGCCAACGAATATTTTGGGTGGCATAGTGCGTGCGTTACGGTCATAAACGCGCCCACGCGTTATACATACAAAACCGAACCGATCGGTGGCGATAATGGTTTGCCGATTGGTTGGGTTGGATTAAGTGCCGGCCCCGCAACAATTACAGTGCCGTCAGCAAACGATTTGCCCGACGAGGCGGCTGATGGAACTGTTGTAGAAGTTACAAACCCAACCAATCGCTACAAAGCAGACGACAATAAAAACTGGGTAGCAGATCCGTGTAAAACAAATTCGTTTATTGTCATCTTGATCTGGTTATCCCCATTCCGCGGCCGCCATGCCCTGAGTTTAACGTCAATACGTTTAACGTTAGTGCCGTAAACCAGGCCTGCATCGAACAGCAAACAAATTGCAAGCCGACCATTACGGTAAATACTCGACCAGAACTTGACGATGTGCCAACCGGCTCGCGCGTCGCCGGCATGACAGGATTGGTCACGTCTGAAGACAAACTTTACACGTTAGGCACAAATTTAACGACTTGGACCGTAACGCGCACGAATTTTAGTAAAGACTGCTGCGGAAACAGATTCTCTATCACAACACGACACGAAGACAATAAAGTTAGAAAAATTCTCAACAATAAGACTGAGTTAGATGATCCAACAAAGGTTGCGGGTATTAAGCCCGGCCAGGTTGTAGCCGTAAAAATTGCCGCTGGCGGTGGTGCCGGAGCCGCACCGACATACCAATACTATCGTGCCGGCGACGGCGTACACGCTCCAAAATGGACTGAAATTACGCTTAACGATCCTGCGTGCGAAAGCGATCCAGAAAAATGCATCTTCGACATCGACGTCAATATTTGCGTTCCGATTCCTACGCCGCCGTGCCCTGAATTAAACGCAAAAATTAATACGTTTACCAGTTACAACGATGAAAAATGCACGAACTGCTACGCCGACGTCATTATTGGTTCGCCGCTTGATCTGATTACTGTTATACCGCCGCCGGCGGCTGCGTGCGAAAATCCGCCAGATTTTTACGCAAAAGCGGCTACGGTTCCCTACCGGTACACGGTCTCTGTGCCGTCGCTTAATTATACAGTCGCCGCATCGCGAGCCGCCGGCGACCGGCCACCGAAAGATAGACCAGCGGCCAACCGGTTATACGCTGAACTCGAGGATTTCGTTGCAGCTTTGAGCGACCAGCAACAACAAAGTGCTTTCAAAAATGGCGACATTGTTGAAATTGCTTTTCCGGTCGATCGCTGGCGTTACAACTACGAAACCGAAGCGTGGGAAAACGCTCGTTGCCCGGGCGGAACTGTAGTCGAATCAAGAACCATTCCTGCTGCCGACTGCGACGATCAACCGCGGTGCGAGTTATCATTTTTTGTCGATCTCGTAATTCCCATTCCGCGACCGCCGTGCCCAGAATTTACTACATCTGTTCGTGCTAACGCGTTTTACAAAAACAAAAAAAATATAGCCTGCAGCGGCGGCGAACCGGATTTGCAACTCAAAACCATGAAAGAGTTGAAAGATCTCGGGCCGCTCGGCAAAGGGCCTGATTCGATTAAAAAATGTACAGATCTCCCGGTAGCCGGCCCGGCAGAAGGAACGGTCGCTACGGTTGAAGCAAATAACACGCGCTGGCGTTGGTTAACTCAGTATGGCGGGTGGTGGCCTGCAACTGATAACAGCGCTTTCATAATTATCCCCAAAAAAACCTTCGACGCGGCTACGTGCGAAAAAACACCTAAATGCGAATTCGACGTAATACTTGATGTAAACGTAGCTGTTCCGCAACCGCCCTGCCCCGTTTTTAATACACGCACCAGTTCTGTCACCACGTGCGGTACGTACCCGCGCAGCCAAATTGCCATCACACAGCGACCGCAGCTGTGCGACAAAAACGAAAAATGCGACGACAAAACCTGCATTTTTGATTTTGATTTCAAACTCGATATTCCGTGCCCACAAATTTTCGGCGGCAGGATTGATGTCATACGTGTCCTGCCTGGTAACGAGGGTGGCACTATTAATGTGTCGCGCGGATGCAATGCGACACTGCCAACGAACCCATGCCCCGGGACGTACGATTACGCTGTTTTAGATAATTTTGAGCGCGATCGAAAAATTTATGAACTCGTTAAACCTAATCAAAACCAACAGTCGTCGGGCAGCGATGACAAGTGCGTAGACCCGCAAAAAGCGGCACAAACCGTAGGCGCTGTTTTTTACACGCAATATCCCCTGCCACACGGAACGTATTGGACGTACCTCGGCGGAGTAGAAAACTACGCACCACAATGGGAGCAAATTGAGTGCGACCCGCCGAACGCAGAGCCGAATTGTGCATTCTCATTTGATGCGTCAATCTCGGTGCCGTTCTGCGATTTCAAATTAGAGGAGGACGACGATAAGGGCACCCACACAGGTATTCCTAAAAAAGACCGTTTAAAAATCTACTACGTTAAACCGACTGAAAAGTGTCCCAACGAAGACGAGGACTGTCCGCAACCAGATCGCGTCGTTCCTGACGGGAAAGAACGCGATAAATTACTTGGAGAACCTGTTGGAAGCTTAAAAGGTTTTAAGATTACCGCGGCTGGTGGATTTGTAGAAGTGACAGCCCCGCTCGTGCCTGGTTTAAAATTTACAACAGACCGGCGCGGAATGGTGTCGTCGTATAAAGAAGTCGTGCGGATTCCGGGCAACTTCGGCCCCGGCCCCTGGATAACAACCAATACGGTGTTGTGCGGCGGCGTGGGGCAAAATCTATGCCCCGAAGATCTTTTATTTGTTCAAGACGGCACTATAGCTGACAAGGCCGGAGAAAAACCAGACCAGCAAGCCCGAACAGGACTTAAAGTCAAAGTATTGGCCGATGATGCAATCTGGGAGTTGAAGGTTATCGGTGCCGTTGTCCCGTTCGAGGGTATAAAAGGCGCTTGGGCCAGGGTGCTTTGTAAAGAAAACGACCCGACAGAAGTGACGCTGGTTGTAAAACCAGACAAATTTGAACCGTGCAAACTGCGTTATGCGATGCGAGTGCGGTTGTGCCAGCGACAACACGATCACATTGCTACTTGCACAAGATACTTCGGCGACCCGTGCTGCGACCGTCTCGGTTGTCCGTGCGGCGAGTCTACTAGTAATTCGCCGGCAGACCCGTCTGGTTGCTGTGGTGACGAAGAGGACCCAAGAGCGCCGCCTTCGTCTTATGAAGAAAAAGACGGCAGTGAAGACATTGGTAATTCGTGGTACAACGACGCCGCCCCGCCGCCATCGTTCCGTGCAAAACCCGACTTTTACGACACATGGGCACCTGTTGAAAGCACGCCTGACGACGACAGCGGTGTTGTCGCTAAGCAGTTACCGCGATTGGAAGCAAAACAAGAAGACCCGCCAGACGAAGGAAACAAACCAGAAGAAAACGAAAGTACTAAATCGTTCGATCCGGATAAGAACAATCCGTGCGTAGCACAAGCACTAGATGACAGCGAAGATTGTGACGAAGATCCGCCAACTGACCCAGGCTACCGCCCATTCAAAGCTTTGGAGTTGCGCGTCAAAGAGATTTACCCAAAAGACCGCCTCACGCCGCCCAAAATCAAGCACTATATCGAAGCGGCGATGAACTGCCTGCATGGCGGCACCGTCACTGTTAAAAAAGGTACAAAGCCTACCGCACCCCCGAATCCGGACGATACTCCTGATCCGGACGCCATCGGCGAAGGTACAATTGAGGTTTTACATAATCGAATAAATCTTGATATTACACTTTGGACCGAAGAGTGTCCGACCACGCCGACTACGCCTTCCCCGCCGCCGTTTACGGCCCGCCCGACCCCGGAAACAATTTCAGTTGAAAACCCCGTGTTGGCGAGCACCGCTAGCGTCAACCCGGCCGCACTGACCACAGAGGATTCGCAGATAACGCCTGGATTGCTGAAATCGTTGATTAAGGCTATAAATACAGACCCGGCACTTAAAGCCGCGATTCGCCAAGTAGTCAACCAACCTGACGAGTAGGAAGACCATGTCAGTGTCAAGTTTTACGTCGCTTAACCGTGAAAATCTAATTCGGCTCATAAGTTCGGGCGACTTTTTTGTAAGAAACCCGTCACTCCAGCCACTCGAAGAACAAATCCAATCCTGCAGAAATGCGTACACGCAATCCAAAACCAACAGCAGTTGCCGCTGCGGCGGTAATACTCGGCTGCTTATACCTTGTTTTGAGGCTTTGCTGACCAGGCTCGAAGAGATGAAAGAAACCGACACAGAAGCAATTAAAACATTTGTGCAATATGTCACGGGGCAAGCAGTCGGTGACGGTCGGGTAAACGTTACGATTTATTACACAAAAAACAACGGCGGTGCGGCACACCGATACGAGTTTAAGGCTTAATCATGTCAGACCGACGCATCAAACTCACGTGGCAAGTAAGTCGATATTACGCAAGTTCGACTGACGGTATTCGCGTCAGAATCGAAGCCAGCGACGCGAATCTCATGCCGGCAAAAATATTCGCGTACCAATTAATGCCGATTGGCCCGGCGGAGGCCGAACGCGTAGGCACATTCGACCACGTGTGCTCGCCGTCAGATCTCGAAGAGTACCCGGAAAACGAACCAATTGCGACGTTGCGACCGGCGTGGTTTCGATTGAATTATGTTGACGTCTTGCTGCGGTCGCGCACAGAGGTCGACGCATTTATTCGAGATGTTACGTCTGACGTACAAGCACTCAAAGATACGCTCGATACGGCAGACAATTTAACGGCGGCAGGTACAGTGTGGATCGGAACGCCGCCGACAGGAGGGTAACATGGCACAACTCGCAGTCGTAGATGATGGGCTGATTCTGTCGTTAATGAATGACACCGAATTTGCCGCTTCTATTCCGTGTCTGTACAACAAGCGAGAAATATTTCGTTCTGCAGCGGGCGGCTGCGGTGCGTGTGCGAGAAAACGCCAAGACCGTCAACGCAAAGAAATGGCAACAATTAAAATGTGCCTCGCTGGTATGAGCACAGAAAAAAAGAACGCACTCAAGAAAAAACTCAACGCCGAGCAGGTTCGCATCATGTATGTCAACGCCGCCGGGCAGGTCGTGCAATTGACGTTCTAGCCGCACCCGCCACGCGTGGGCTGCGATCTTCTGCCGCCCTGTTTCAATCGAATGGCTAAGTTCCACTTAGCTCAGGCTTTTGCCAGTAGATTGAGCGGGGCGGCAGTTGCATTAAGCCGCTAAATTCTCCCAAAAAACGCGGCATATTAAGTACCCCGCTGTATTGTGTCAGCGTGCGGTGTGTTCTACATGTTTCACTGGGAGAGTGAGCAATGACTGTTGTAAACCAGGCCGTAATCAACCGAGCCGACGTTGACACCACGTGGACGGCGATCCAGGGACGGATTCAGCGCCGGCCGACGTTTCAGGTTGTCAGCGAAGATGCGATTGCGACAATCGAAAATGTCATCATGCGTAATCATGATGAAGCGTATGACATGTGGCCGAGTTTCTCTCTCGATCATAAAAAGTGCCGCGTGCACTTCTGGAAGGAACGCGTCTTAAACGCGGTTCCGGACGACAAGCGGGGTATCTTCGCGGTTTATTACCACGAGTACATCGCCAGCATCGAGCGGTCGCAAGATGCTGCGTTTGACGAGGACGAAGAGTTGATGGTAATCCCGAATTACGGCGGCCACGCGCGAGCCGTCCACGATGCTTGGATTGCCTGCACGGCGTCCCTCAACTAATCTTGTTGTCTCAGTAGACGGTGTCGTCACGAGACTTTTTATGCTTAACCGCATAGAGAGTCCGTGACGACACCTTTCTATTTTTTAACTGTTGCAATTTCCTTTAGCTATTGGAAAAATGAGCAAACATAAACTTGACAAGAAAAAAGAAAGAATCCCGCGACCGGCGTTCGTCATGAAACCGCCAAACGACGATGCCGAGGCTTTCGGCTGGTGTCTTGGAAAATTGCGGTACAAAGACCCCAATGCGGACCCCAAAGACAAAGATCCGTGGCCCGGGCCGTATGTGTTCGCTGTTCCGGTAGACCTAGAAACGCGGCAGATTTATGGGCACAATATCGACTTCGTGAACACTAGTTACGTGCAATTGTTGCTCGACGCCCAGCCGGAAATCCGAGCGGGTGCAGAAAAAGTAAAGGCCTCGGGCTATTCGCGCGAGGCCTTGGACGAATTCAGCAAAACCATCAACACGGTCTTTCAAAAAAAGATCGTGCCAGATCTGGTTGCCCGTTTTTCACAAGTCGCGGACCTAGTGGCGGAATTTTACGCTGCCCGCCTCGCCCACATCGACAAGTTCGGCTTCGATAGTTAAATCGAGGCCAGGATGACGAAGTCGCGGCGGTAGCCGGTAATTGGCCCACGCTTACCGAGCAGGAGTTCGTCGTCGGTCTTTCCGTTCTCGTCGACGGGGTACGGACCGCTTGCACTCGATACGCCCGGACGGTGTAATCCAAGTTCAGCGGCTTTCTGGATCGCCAGATTTGCTGTGCTGGCGTCCATCAGTTCCTTTACGCTCTGGCCTTCGAATACAAGTTCCGCACGACCGTTAGTAATTACCGACGCGTTCTCAAGAATGGAAACCATGGAATCCTCCGAAAAAAAGCAACTTACTTATGGCATGGTGACGGCGGGGTTAAAACTCAGCCCTCTCCAGTTACGGGGTATTTTCACGAATGTTCTACAAAAGTCAATGCCGGCCCCCGATACCCTAATAGAGCCGCCAGACCTGTTTTGTTTACTGGTCGCCGATACCCTGGAAAAAGTGCCGGCCATGCAATCCGAGCAGCGCTCGTTCTTGCTTCGAGAAATGCGGGACCTGTTTGATACGGCCCCGCCCCAGGACCTGCTGCACCTCATGTTCGTCGACAGCCGATATAGCGTCTGGACCGGGCACACGGGTTATTTAGACCTGGAAACTGGCGAAACGATTCCGGCCATCCCTACGGTTCCTATGATCTCTATCGGTTACAATTTAACTGAACTGTACCGGCAGGGCGTACTGATGCTCGAAACGAGGAATGGATTCCATGGTAAAAAATCTGACCCAGGAAGCGTGGACAAGCCCGGAGACGTTCGGGGCGGTACTCCTGACGCTGTTTCTTGACGCGTTCGGCACCGAGGCCCTGGAATGGGACCCCGGCACGATCGCTGTGGAAATTGAGGAAGAATTTAACATCGACTTGCCGCAGCATTCCTTCGACAAGTTGATGGCGGCTATTTACATCCTGACCACAGACCGGTTCTACAAGAGCTTGCCCGAATTCATCACGTTCTGCAACGTGCTGGATGGTGAAGAATATCGTCCAGACATTTTCGACCCAGCGGACGCCGAAGAGGTGGCCTGGGGCATCACTGAGGCAGTTCTGATTTCACCACCCGACGAAAGTGACCCAGAGCCTTTTTCAGAAGAAATCCGGGCCTACATCGGGGCCACGCTTGACCGAGAGGGCATCATCAATCCCCCGGATATCCTGCGTATTGCCCTCCGGGCCGCCCGCGTGGCGCCCTCGATCCAGGACTTCTCCGACGATCCCGAGATGTTCAATGCTGTCTATGATTTGGAGTCGGGCAAGACAGAGGACATCAACCGGACGATCGTTCTCCGGACTCAACTCTTGGCTGAACAACTTGCTGCACTGAGTCTAAAAAATGGCGATGCCAAAAAAGTGGCGGAAATGCTTCGGGCGAGTCTCGGGCCAACAGCCGAAACAGGGCCTACTAATTCTATCTAGAAAAAAAGACGAAGAGATCGTTATTGGCGAGGGCATCACAATCAGGGTGCTCGAAATCTGTGGTGACAAAGTACGGATCGGCTTAACGGCACCGGAGGCCGTTGTCATCATGCGCGGTGAATTAGTCGCCGCCAAAAAAGAGAACAAGGAACATGGGTTGGAACGATAGGTTGTTTGAAGACCCCTACTGGCCAGAAGTTTCACGAGAAGACGATCGGGATTCTTACGAGAACTGGCTGCAGTATCTAGAAAATCAACTCGAAGACGTGAACGCCGAATTGTCTTCGCAGAACCTGGCACCGGAAGATTTACGCCGGCTGGCCGGTATCCGGAAGGCAAGTGCTGCCGAGCAGGAATTTGCCCGACGCACGCAGTTCAACGACACGGAAGAAATCCATGCCGACCAAGAAAAAAACCAAACCGAAAAGCAAAACAATTAAGTCGCGTATTCCGACACCGCAAGCGTTTCTCAAAGCCGCTGGCGGCAAATTATTGAGCGTAGAAAAGTACTGCTGGCACGCTTACGGAAAGCACGCATTTTTCTACGACATCGAAATTCCCGTGCCGCTCGGCAGTGCACAAATGATCGTCAACACGGAAAAGTTTGAGATTTGCGAGATGACCGCCGTTGACAACAGCGAGCCCGAAAAGAACCAGGCGTTCCGCTGGGCGAACCCGTCCTACAAAGCGGCCCACCACAAAGAATGCCGCCGGCGCGGTTTTGACAACGAAGTGTACGCGTGGGACAAGGTGAAGTGGGTCAACGTCCCGCCGCAACGCGTCATCGAGCGGATGAGAAAACTGCTCAAGAAAAGTCAGCAACCTAAAAAGTAAAACCCTCCGAGGCCGGCTTAACCGACCCCGGAGGGTTCCGCCTTCCTTGGCGATCAGTCCTTGAACGGTGGGTGGAGTATACGACCCAGGGCGGGGCCGTCAATCCTCAAAAAAAAAACCTGCCGGGGCGGCCTGAAGCCACACCCGGCAGGTCGAGGTCAGTCCTAGCCAAGCGGGAGAAACTTGGGTCAGACTAAGTTGCGGAATTTGCCAGTTCAAACAACCGTTCAAGGGAGAGCAGGTTGTCTGCGGCCGCCTGTTTGAATACGGCACCCGCACTCTTCTCTTGCATCAGACGGTCCAGAGTGGCCGCCATGCCACGATCAAGCGTCGGCACGATCGCCGCCAACTTGTCGCGGTCAACGTAAACGCCGCCAGAGCTTACGGCGTCAGCGAAATCGTCGCCAAGATAAGCCCGGAGATCATCCACGGCCAATTTCTCAAGATCCTCTAATGCGTAAACATTACCGGTAGTTGTCTCGACGTTCTGGGACATAAATTCACGAGCCACCTTCTCGGTAATAGCGAATAGGACCTCTTCCGGACGCGGCAGGCCGCCGGCGTCATACATTCGGTCCAAATGCGTATTGCGGTCAAATGCATCGACCGCGCTCGCCAACTTAAGCCTGGTGCCTACCTCGTGAACCCTTCCGGGGTTCTGGTCGACAACTTCGGCCAACTTGGACAACTCAGCAGCCAGGTCGCCATAACGACGCTGGGCGAGCCGTACGCGGTCTTTGAGCATTTGGCTGGCTACCTTGGCGGCACAACTACCGAGGCCCGCAGCGAGTTCGAGAGAGCCCTCGGCCGCACTGACGTCAGCCCCGTACTGGGCAGCCTTCTCGAGGATTTTGTTGGCAATTGTATGCCGATCCTCGAATGTAAATCCGTCGCGGTGCTGTTTAAAGTGGGCAGCGGCAAATTTAACTTCTTCGGCATTCCGCAGGGGCCAGTGGCGGGCAGTGCCGGCCCCGCCCGTCCACACAATCGCGAACTCAGAGTCGGGGAGCAGCGCGAGGTCGGTCACGTTGGCGGCAGCAATCTTGGTTTCCAGTTCGTCCACAAGACCCTTAATTCCAAAGTAGGTCGCCGCGGAGTGAATGCGGTCGCGGATGGCGGCAGCCTGCTTTTCATTAAACTCGGCCGACTTGTCCGAGAAGAACAAGGCGGACATCCAGGTTGCGGGAGCGGTGTGGCATGGGTACAGTTTATTCTGCTGATCCGCGTATAAATGCCGCGGAAGGGCATCATCGCCGTTCAGACGTTCCGCAGACGCCGACTTCACAAAGTCCGGGGCCTCGTACAGCGATGTGAGCCTGTGTGTTTCGCGATTGTCCGTTGTGTCAGAAAAATACTCTCCACCTTTTTGATGATATTTTTACTGACGGTATCTGGCTGCACTGTAATTCGTGTTTAGCCCATGGAGATATCATAACCTTTGGGGCTCAAATCTGGAATATAAGTTTACCAGCCGCCCTGACGAAATTGAGCGAATCTGGCGTCATTTCACGCGTCGAAATCGACAGGTTGGCCGGCGAATACACACGAGCCGTAAACCGCCTCCAAACGGCCGAAACGTTTTGGGCGGAAACAGAGGCTCAGGTTTGGAACCACGGCAACGACGAGATCGCTGTCCGGCTGCGCGAGTTAGGCGTGCGGTCCGAACTTCCCGAAACAGCGGGGCTGGTCGGCGTGGCCCACCCAGATCAAATTACAGCCCTCTGCAAGGCCCTAGGACGGGCTAGGCCCTACCGGGTGAAACAACACGGGCCGGGAATCGTCTTCCCGTATTACGACCTTCCCGGGCGTTTAACGGGCTTTATGCTCCTTTCCGAAAATTGGAGGATCTTTGTCCCTGTTAGCGGCTACCGACGCAAAAAGGCCAGTGCGGGTTATTTCATGTTTAAAGCCCTGCTAGAACCCGCACCCAGGGTCATGGCCGGCAAGCAGTTTATCGTCGAAGACCCGCTCTGGGTGTTAAACGAGCAATGCCGGCAATTGCGTCACGGCTGGAAGTTGCTGCCAATTGTTGCCGGCTACTCTGGCGAAGACGCGGTCAGTTACGGCACCAATTGGTCGTCGTTTGGTCCGGCGGCACGATTCTTTCAGGGAACCGTTGCCGCACCCGAATTGATCAGTCAGGCTGCCTGTGCCGGCGGGTATGTGTCGCTCGTTCCGCTCGACACCGAACAACAGCCGCCGATTGTGCACTACACGTGGCACCGGCTTGGCAGCGTGCACTCTAATGCAAAACCTTGGCGAAAAAGTTTGCACGAAACGTTGTCTGCGGCCAACGAACTCACGGCGTATTCATTTGCGACAAATTTAACAATTCCGCACGACAAATTGCGGTCTTTCTTTCATCAATACGCCGACAGTTATTCCGACAATTTTAAAAATCGTGTTATGCAGGCCGTCACAGTCGCCCCGGCCGCTCCGACGCGCGTGCACAAGAACTGGACGCTGGTCGAGCAAGAAAACAACTGGTTCAGTCATACTGGCCAACTCGTATGCGACGCGCGGATCATCATTGAAAAAATAGTGCAAGCCGACGACGGTAAAAAACAGTACGTCGGCAAGATTTATCAAAACGACTGGGAACTGAGTTTCACCGACGACGCTATTCGTATCGAAAGAATAGGGTTGCTAGCGTACGCCGCCGCGATGGCTGCTCCACACGGCCGACTCATTACTTTCGACCGCAGTTGGAATAAACGCAGCCATATTTTGGCCACGCAACGCCACCGCCCGGAACTTGTAGTTGTGTCCGCAAAGATTGGCTGGGATTCTGCGGCCAGCGTGTTTCGGTTTGGCAACTACGCATTAAACAATGCCGGCGAACTCGACCAAAATATTCCGCCAGCACAGTTCAAAGAATACAAACCGTTTCCAGAACCGACACCGGTCGCCCCAATTACTATTCGTCAGTTTCTCACGCCCGGCCCGCAAAACGCGTTCGTATGGAATGTGTTCGGGGCGATCGTGACAAACCTGATTGCACCGATTGTTAACAAAGATTACGTGGCGACCGCCGTCGATGCCGCGGCGTTTGACGTGGCGACAAAACTTGGTGCTGTACTGAACTGCCGGCACGCCCAAACACAACCAGCCGGCACTCGTAAAACTGCCGGACGTGGGGGCTGCCATAGCACTCGGATACGGTTGGCAGCGGATTGTTACAGATGCTGCCCCGGGCATCGCGACCGATTTTACGGCTCTGCAGTATGTGCTTCCGGCGTATATCCAGCGGGCACTGCGGACACGGCTGACACTCGCCACTCAGAATAAAAATCTTAGCCTGGCCGTCCTGTGCGACCTACACGCCTGGCTCGAAACCACGTACGGCGACGCGTTTCACCTGCCGCAAGCACTACGGCAATTAACAGTCCAAGACGCCGCCCACGCTGCCCTGATGGTTGAACTGCACAAGGCTATTCAGGCAGGAAAAATAGACTTAATTCCTCGCCCGCGCCGTAAAGACCAACCAAAAAACTATTTCCTTCGCCGCAAAGAAAACTGGTGGATTAGTCGGCGTGCTGTAGACAACTACATGCACACAAGTAAAAATATTCCACCGAACTGGCTGACAATTATAGACTTGTTAGTACAGGCCGGCGTATTTAACGGTGAAGAAATAGTTCACGGTATGCCGGGCTTTTTGGTTCGTGCGGATTGGTGTGAGCAATTTAGTGATAATTCGTCGGGCATCAGGGAGTTTGGTTAAAAATATGTCACAACGTCGCCGGCGCTACGATAAGTTTTCCAGTTCTTACCACGACAACGACGACGACCTCGATGATGACTTCATCGAGGAAGAGTGGCAATTTGTCAGCGATGATGACGACGATGACGAAGACGAAGACAGCACGCCTGCATTTAAACCAAACATCGACTGGATCGACGACACAGACGATGACGAAGACGATGACGAAGACTACGACGACGAAGATTTCGAAAACGACGACGACGCTGACGAAGACGGATTTAGTTGGAACGACGACGACGAAGACGATGATGACGAAGATGACGACGACCCAGAATATGAAGAAGACTTCTGGGAAGACGACGAAGACGACGATTAAAAGGATTTATGCAAACGTTTCTGCCACTTCCGAGTTTTCGGCGGTCGGCGGCGGTTCTTGATAACAAACGTTTGGGCAAGCAGCGCGTCGAGTGCAAGCAGATTTTGTTGTGCCTCGGCACCCAGGTCGGAGATCACGAACCTGGGGCTTCTAAGTGGCGCAACCACCCGGCCGTCCGCATGTGGCGGGGGCACGAACTGCAACTGTCGGTTTACTCCATACTCATCTGTGCCGAATGGCAACGACGTGGATTTAACGACACGCTTTACCTGCAATTCATGGATGTATACGCCCGGCTTCGCCCACTTGTCAGATACAACCGCTACCCGCCTTGGTTTGGTAATCGAGATTTACACGCCAGCCACCGCAGTAATCTGCTACGCAAAGATTACAAGCACTATTCCAAATACGGCTGGCTTGAACCTGTCGGGCTGCCTTACGTGTGGCCCGTAGAAAAAGAAGTAGAAATATGAGAGCGGTGCTCGTTGACCCGTACAAAAAAGAAATCACAGACGTCGAATACAACGGCGACTACAAAACAATCTACCCGCTCATCCACTGCGACATATTTACGATCGTGCGGCTAGAAGACGGCGACGACGTGCTGGTTGATGACGAGGGGCTGTTGAAACTCACCAGGGACACAAAATTCTTCATGATCAATACGTACGAACAGCCGCTCGCTGGCTACGGACTGATCACAGGCGTCAACGAAGAGGACGGCGAAACTGTTTCCGCCCACCACGACGCCGAGTACTATCGCCGCAAAATCAGGTTTCTCGATATGGCAATGGTCCAGGTTTTCGGGCCGACCGCCGGCTATTCGATATGTTAAACTTATAGTCCCGCCGGAGGCAGGACTATGCATGAGTTTAATATCTACATCAAAGACATAAACAAACTCTCGCCTATTGATGTCGTTGCGATTAAAACGCGGCTATCGTGGCCGGACTCCGGCAGCACAAGTTCGATTCAAAAAGAACTCGACAAACGTTATTTCAACGCCGAGCGAGGGCCACACCCAGAGATGGCACTCGCCATTATTTGGTTTGACGGCACGCTTGTTGGATGGGTAGGTACGCGGCCGTGGCCTGAAAAATTTAAAGGCGACCTGATTACCGCCCAGACAGTCGAGTGCTTTGTAGACCCGGATTACCGCCGACGAGGGCTCGGGCGCCTGGGGCTACAGGCTTTGATTTGTGCAGGATTTATGGATAAAACCAAACCGGTTTCTGTCTATGAACCCGAAGTCGTCAAATTAGCCGAGCAGTGCGGCTGCAAAATTGTTCTTTTGTGTGAGGCAACCTAATGAAGCGTTACCACGAAGAAAAGCACATCATCGAAAATCGCATTCGCGAATACAAAACGCTCGCGGGCCATCTCGGCCCGGATGACAACAAATACGTGCCGGTCGCCGGAAGTTTCCGGAAATCGCGTCGCTGCAGTGGTTGCGGTCGAGCAAGGTGCCAGGTGTGCCACCCCGAAAAATTTCCCAAACGAATTCCTACGCGAAAGGAACAACAGTCATTCTATGACTTCAAAAACTACGAGCAAGACAATCACGCCGCTTGACGTGTGGAATGCGTATCCCGGGTCAGACCTGTTAGCAGTCGACCCGCCGGAAGAAAAAGAAAACTTTCAAGACTACATCAAGCGTGTCGGCGCAGACGATTTACGTAACTGCGGCGACACGCTTTTTTCGTTCATCATGTTTGAATGCTCGGACTCAGACGGGGAGCCGGAGGCAATTGTTTACATGATGAACAACGCTATTCGTGACATTCTTTCCGTTAAAAACTTAGCCGAAAGGGCTACCGCATGACCAATTTTATCGACAACATCAAGACCGCCGCCGCCAATCTCGCCGAAGCCACGATGGCTGAAATGCGACTGGAGGACGAGAGAATTTCGCACAAACTCGCCGCAATTGACAGGATCATGTCGCGCGGCGATAACCCGCTTACCGGCAAGCCTCACTCGTATTCATCGGCCGAGTCGGTTGTCAATACGGACGAGGATTACCAAACGTACCTCGGCAAGATTCGGGCCGCGGTGCGAGATCGTATTATTGCTCGCGGCACATATGACGCCGCACTGGCCGAGGCACGACTCAAGGAAAACGTCAATGTTTGACGACGACAACTCTAGCGGTCCGTGGTTTTCTGGCGATGACATGCCAAATCCTGATCATCCCAACGTAATTACGATGGAGTTTATTCGGGATAAGGCCCTCGTGTTGTTTGGTGAATTTCTGCAACGGCAAAGCGGAATCAAACAAAATTTGGATGAAGCTGGCCTTGAGGAAAAAAAGCATTTCTTGTCGATTGAGGAGACGGAACAGATTGTTCGTGATCATGCGGCCATGGATAACGGGCACATGATGGCTGTCGGCGGAAATACCAAAGCAGAAGCCATGCAGAAAGTTCACACGCTTCTTGCCGCCCTGTGTCACCGGATCATGTCGAACCTAATTGCGGAAGGGGCCCGCCGCGATCTCATTGACGTCGCATTTGACGACGAGCATGACTGCTTCGCTTTTCAGGTCAGCGACAAAGGCATTGAATACGTCAAACAGAACACGGAGTTTTTCGATGAGCCAATGGATAGTTGACTTATTGAAACCCGGCGACCGTATTCAACTGTTGAGCATGCCCAACGACCCCAACCCGATTCCGGTCGGGACGCTAGGCACAGTGGTCATGGTCACGCCGCTGCATTTCAAAGAGAAAGAAACACAGGTGCTGGTCAAATGGGACAACGGGCGTAACCTGTCGTGCATCTGCCCGCCCGACGTGTTCTCGTTAGTACCCGCCGAAGAACCGGTTGGCGGCACTGTCGTCAGCCCAGTCGTCTGACGGCGTCTCTTGTGCTGCCTGTCGGGCGTTGATTCGTCCGATACCCGCTAATTGTGCAAAGTTTGGCCACGCCTCGTTGATGTGCCAAACGGCCGCACACCCCAGGTTTACCGCCTGGGCGAAGTCGTCGCTGAGCAGCGTATTACGCGTAATCGTGTAAATATCGCCGCCTAGGCGCGACTCGGCTTTGTTCTCGACGAGCGCTAAAAAGTCAGCAATTAAACCGGGGGCATCCTGCGACGTCCAGTCGTATTGGAAAAACCGCACCTGTTTTAATTTGATTGCCTGGCAGGTATACAGCAGCGATCTTGTTTTATCGAGGCTGTAATGGGCCCGGTGATTGATGACTGTCGGTGGTTTGTAGACCATGAGATCCTGTGCGGCAGAACGAACGAGCCGCACGGCCATCACACGGTCCAGATTAAACCCAGCCTGCACCATAACCGTTTCACGGACAGTGCCGGCACCGGTATAGTCGTGGGCCACAAAATCGCAACCGAACCGGTCTGACCATTTCATGCACTCGACGGCTTCCTGCAAATGGTCGCCGCCGATGAGCAAACGTTTCGCCCAGAGCACGTCAATCGTGCCGTCATGGCGAAACCCAAGGACGGCGATTACGGTGAATGAAATACCCTCTTCACCGCCGCCGCCCCAGTCAATAGCGAGTACACGCGTGCGGTAGTCGTTGACGTTTGCGTAACACTTTGGATCTGGTTCTTTGTGGTTTTCCCAGGGGAGCACGCAGGCCGCCCGCAGTTCTGTTTCGCTGATCAGTTTCTGACCGGCGTCCACGGACTCTCCCAGTACCTCATTGTAGAACTGGGCCTGCGTCATGTTGCCGTAGCCTTCGCGCTTAAGCAGCAGCGTGTTCCACTTTTCTGGGTCAGAGAAATGCAACGGCAGAATAAGTTGCGGCACGTGATAACCCGCGAACTGCCAACGACGATCCGGGTGTCGATGCACCCAACGTCCGTGCCGCGGGTTAATTGGTTTTCTGCATTTCGCACAGATAGTGCCCGGATACTTCTCGCTGATATGAGGTGTCATCGGGCCAATGATGGCATCGAGATCGTGATCAATGGATGGGATGTTCCAGTACTTACACGAGTGGCATGGTATAAACCATTCCGCTTGACTGCTCCGTTTGTACAACCCCTCCAACGGGTTGTCGATGGACTTCGGCGTTCCTGTAAAATGCGAAATCGCATAACGGGAATAAGACATCGTTTCTTGAATAATCGGGATATGATCCGGATCCATATCCTGAACTTCGTCGATACACATGCGGTCACTGGAAACACCGCGGACCCGGTCAGCGTCTAGCAGTGCAAACGAAAACAACATCAGCGATTTGTTTTTAAAGCTACGCTGCAGCACTGAGTTCTCAGTGTCGCCTCCGGTCCATTGAGATTTGATTGGTGACTGGTCGATAAATGGACGCACGTAATTGTTTGAGAAGCGACGAATTTGCTCGTATAGTGGCGTGACGTATAACGTCTTGAAAAACGGTATCGCATTAGCGACAACAATTCCGTGAGCCGCGAGCGATGTCGACTTACTTAACTGGCGCCCCGTCTTCCACACCTGATTTTTTGGTGTAAGAACGCGGAATAATGGGCCAAACGGGTAGTGATCCCTGATAGTGTACGGCCGTCCATTAAGATTTAATACAAGTGGAAGAATTGGCTCAAGCGAAGGAAACGCTCCTTGCTTGGCTAACTCTTTCAACACGGCGGATCGGGCCATTACTGACGCCTGGTCCGTCGCATCAATAGTCAGTAGTTCCTGCAGCAGTGCCCGGATACCAGTATCCGGAATCTCTGTTGCTAATTCCGGCAGGCTACCATCCTGCCCTATTTTTTCTGGTGCCATATGTGCAGACGTAGGCGTAGGAATCATTATTCGTCAGACGAAGACATTGACGCAGGTGAACTGCAGTGGCTTGAAGACTGCATCAACATCATTGGTCGGCTGTTTTTTGACAGTCTGTACAACGGTGTGAAAAGTATCATTGCCATACCTGTTTCAGTTTTTGCGTTCGTGCGCAAACGTTAACGAAAAATGGTTTGCAGCGGGAAGCGGGTATACTAAACGGTGGCCCGCTTTCCCGCTACCTCTGGAGGAAACATGGTTCAAATCAGCCGAAGTGCAAAACTGTACCAAGAACGCCGGCAACCGCAGTTTCAACCGACGATGCGCGGCCCGGGACCACAAGTTTATCTGCCAAATAATCCTGTGCATAGCCTCACGCTTGAGCCGCCGTTGCCGTATCCGCCGACCTGTATTGAGTCAACCTCTAACGCAAATGTTGAGGTGCCTGTCGTCGATACAAATACTACGCAAGTATGGCCGTACGGAGACAAGTACGCAGTGTAAATTTCTATATGGGTTACAGAAATAGCGACACCAGTGGATCGTTTGTTGTTTTTGCCGGGCTATTTCTGATGGCAATTTTTATCTGCGGCACTGGCAGTGCATTACCCGCATTAGGTGCGATCTACTTCATGTTGGTCGCCACTAACGCTATCGCCCGCGGTGAAAATAAAGCTCGCCGAAAGGCACAACAAAAAATGAATAGACGACACTAACATGTTTAATTTGTTGGATTTTATTGCCGTCATTTTCGCCGCCGGGGCGATTATCGAAGTGTGGCACAAGGGGTCAATTTTCGACACCCCACGAGCCTACGCGCAGGCACTCCAAGACGTCACCCCGGCTGAATCTGTCAAAGGCCGGCTGCTCGAACTCTTAAACTGCCCGTTTTGCAAGAGTTACCACGTCCCGGTTTATCTGTTTTTGCTGCTCTTGGCGGGCGAGCATTTCGGTGGTACGATTGCCTGCCTTGTGCGAATAATTATCTACGGTTTGGCTGCCACAAGAATTGGCAACATCGTAGACGGGCTTTTACCTAACCACCTTCAGTATTCCCCATCACCGGAGCAAGAAGCGCATGGACGAGCAGCAGCCACAGGGACAGACTTCCGACCGCCTGCCGTTTGACGTTGAATTCTACAAACTGAGCGAGGAGTTTTGTACCGACGCCATTAAAAAGGTTCCCGAACTCGCCGGCGTCGCAATTATCCCCGTCTGGCTAAACCAGCCCGAAAATACGCCGACCGGTTTACTGAAGTTGCGGAACCACCAGCCGCCGTATCTCGCCGGGCTGCTCGCACTGTTGGGACGCATTGTTGCTTTCGCGACGGACGTGCACCGGGATTTCATCGGCCAGTTGAAGATGTTTGACCAGTACGCCGCCGAACTGGCAAACCAAATCAAGGAACGCCTCGATATGTTGGAGCGCGTCAACAAGATCGACTCCCCTGCCGCTGAGGCTACAAATGACCAGCAATGAGCAATCAGGGCCTGTGTTAATTGACATCGACGTTCCAGGGACGTCGCAGTCAATTGTCGATATTTTGCACGATTATTACAGTACCCTGGACAGCGGGGAAGTTCGTGCAAAACTAGAGGGGTTAGAGCCGAACGTGTGGACAAGCGAAGAGTTTTCCAAAAAATTCGACGTGCAAAACATTCACCCGCCGTATGTCGACGTCATTCGAAAGGAAGACGGCGTAGCCGGCACGGTGATGTTTATTGACCGGCCGCGGTTCTATTTCACATTTAACGCAGGATTAGCGAACAATGACGCAACGTCATGAATACGACACTGGTGCCGTACGCAGTGCAGACTGCGACCATGTTCGGTACGACCTCATCAGCCCTATCGGTTTGGCGGCATTAGCTCGCACATACGCAGAAGGTGCAGAAAAATTTGGGGCGTTCAACTGGGAAAACGGTATGCCCGTTACCGATCTGTTGAACCACGCCATTGCCCACGTTTACAAATTCTTGGGCGGCGACAGATCTGAAGACCACCTCGCCCACGCGGCTTGGAACCTACTCGGAGCAGTCCACTCAATGGAGTTGTGGCCGCACCTGAATCAGGACCTGCTGCGCGGAAATCAATGCAGCCCGCCTAACGTAGCGGCTGAAACGAGTGTCCGGAAAGAAAACCGGACCAATTCCCCCGATCCCGAACTTGATCGGCTGCGGGAAAATATTCTTTGCCACCGCTAAAATTTAGCGGTTTCTTGCAGATAAAAAAATTTTTAGCCGCGGGGTTGATTTCATTTTCAACCAGGCTAGTGTAGCACTATCGGGCATCGACGTTCGATGCCCGGATGGAAGGAGAAGTTTTTATGGCCAAAGACGTAGCGGTTGGCGGAATCGTCAATCCTGCAAACTTGTGGGGCAAGCCGTTGCCCAAAACGGTCCACAAAGAAGCCACTAAAAAAGAAAAGGACACAGGGATGTTGCCCGAAGACGAAGTCGAATTGGACGTCGACGCGGAACTCGAAGCCGATGAGCCCAGCGATGCTGAACTCGTCGCCGAAGAGACCGATACTGAATTTGTTGAAGGCGGCGAGCCCGCTGAAGACGAAGAACCTTCGTACGACGACGATGAAGACGAGTCGGACGAAAACGACGATGTCGATGATGTCGACTCCGCGGTGGAGCCCGACGAAAAGGTTTCAAAGAAGAAAAGGGTAACTACTCCCATGGCCGGTAAGAAGAAGAGCATGTCTGACCATGTTCGTGAAGAGATCGCACGTCGTCAGGAGTCTGGTGACTCCCTCCGCGGCGTCGATATTGTGAACGCCCTCGCTAAGAAGGGTGTTAAAGTGAGCCCCGCCCAGGTCAGCCAGTTGCTGAAGAAGGAGGGCGTCAGTTCGAAGGCCCGCGGCCCGCGTAAGGCGAAGGCTGCGGCCGAAGAGCGATCGCGTGCTGCCGTCAGCACCAAGAAAGACGCGGAGCCGTCGCGGATCGCCCACAAGGCGAAGCCGGCCGGCGTCGAGTTGCCGATGCCCCACCTGAAGGCCGCGAAGAATTTCCTCGCCGCCGTTGGTGATTCTTACGAGGAAGCCAGGCGCGTCCTGGAACTGCACGAGCAGTTGCACGAGATCCTCTGATTCCAAGCCGCAAGTGCCGGCTGTCACACGCTTTAGGCAGCCGGCACTGCGGCAATTGGATCTACTGTGTGCGTCGGGTATGCTGCCCAGACGCCTTTCGGCGGCTGCCCGCCCAAAATATGTACACACCCAAACAACACCATGAGGACAAAGAACGCATCCTCCAAGCCCTCGACGCACTTGTCGAGTTACGCGAGGAATACAAGGATGTCATCGCTATTCCCGAGGTCGTGACCCTCCACGACATCACCGAATACAGAGTGGCTTTAAATAACACAAGAATTAAACCATTCAAAGAAGTATTCGACCGTATAGACGCCGAGTCTGTACTCAACTATTTCAACGGCACTGACTACATCACGCCGGAAAGTTTTGAAAACACCGTTGTCTACGCACTCCAAAAACGTGGGCAACTAAAGAAGTAGAGAAAACATGTATCTGTACGTTAACGAGGATTGTGAACTGGTTGGTTTCATGCCGAGCAATCGTGGCCGCGTCGCCCAGGGCCATGACACGCGCGAAATTATTGACGAAATGGAAATCATGCTCGCTATGGTGCCGAACGACCTCGTTGCACAGGAAGGAATGACGGCAAAGAAACTGAAGGATTACGTCAGCGACAATGGTACGCTCGACACCGATCGCGTGCCGACTGAGGACGTGCTGCGTTACACGCTCGCCGTCATGGTAGATACGCTGGCCGGTCCGATGTGGGATAAGCAGCGTGATGGGCTCAAGTCTTTGGCCGACGAGTATATCAGCGGCGACTTAAAGGCTGACTGGGCCGGGCGGGCGGCATCGGCAATTAATTTGAACAAGCGGGCCGTTAACTCCATCATGAACGAGCGGAAGTACGGCTGGTTTATTCACGGCAACCCCAAGGCTGAAACCGCGGCTGAAAAAGCTGCTACCGTTTCGTTTGGTACGCCCGTCGCCGGCGAAGATTACGGTTTCGCTCGGATGGCGTCCGAAAAGCCGGAACTGGGTGTCGTCAGTGCCGAGTCGGAAAAGGCCAAGGACGAGGAGCACGGCGTGTTCTATCCCCGGCCCGACAAAACCTACATCATCAACGAGCAGATTGAGCGGCTGTTTACGATCCTTGAAACATCAAGCAAGCGTTGCCCGCAAAATGTGAACCTGATCGGC